>CAYMYX010000003.1:30907-73465 GCA_964394795.1 uncultured Peptoniphilaceae bacterium | reverse complement strand
CTCAATTAAAGTTTGCGAGTTCAATCTTGACTCTATTATTTGTATTATTGTACTGTTTAGTACTTAAACTCAAAAGTTATTCACGTATTCAGTTTTAAAGGTTCGTGCCGCAATAGGTGCGACTTGATTATCTTATCACCCCTGAGGTACAAAGTCAAATTAATTTTCACTTTTTTTGAAAGTTTTTTTATTTTCCTTCGTCCTCTTTCGGAGCGACTTTGATAATATAACAAATCAAAAAGGAAGTGTCAAACATTTTTGCATTTATTTCATTTGTTATTTTAGAGAGCAGGTGATATGAAAAGGAGCGTAGC
The DNA here is from genome assembly GCA_964394795.1 of uncultured Peptoniphilaceae bacterium. Classification (GTDB taxonomy): domain Bacteria; phylum Bacillota; class Clostridia; order Tissierellales; family Peptoniphilaceae; genus CAYFUF01. The sequence goes on along the minus strand of CAYMYX010000003.1, from coordinate 73,151 downwards.
TATTTCGCTACGCTCCGATACATTTTACTTAGAACTGATGTTATTCGATAGCTTCTATTATGCCTAAACCTTCCACGTTCTTTTCTACTTCACCAGGATTGCCCGCGTAAGCAATTCGGCCAAACCCTTCTAATGTAGCTTCTAGTTTATCTGTTGCATATACCGTTAACTCGCCAGCTCCTTGTAAGGTCGCTACTACGGAGTTTGCAGTAAGCTCTTCGGCGTTAACTATCGTACCACCTTCGACTTGAAGTTCAAGGCTTTCTGTAGAGCCCGCAAAATCTAGCTTGGATCCTCCCGCTATGGCAATCTTCATGGACGATGCATCAATCTTAATTCTTCCATCACATGCCCCTAGTAACGTGCTGTTAAAGTTATCAACTGCAGGGAGTTCCAAATTGAAATGAAAGCCACCCATGCATGTTAGTGTATTAATCTTCCGACCTAGTACGATTTCTCCTTTAAAGCTATCTCCAATCTTAGCCGAGACGCTGCTTTCATCATGAGTAATCTCAATACCTTCGCCTTCTGCTATCAAAGGCTCCGCTTGCTCAGAATCGTAGCGGACCGAGATCAGCCCACTTACCCTTCTATCTTCAGTATTTAACGTTATCGCATAGAATTCTGTATCATTATGTTCTGTGTCTACTTGCTGACTTTCTGCATTATTTGCATCAACGTCTTCGCTAGTTTTATTCACTGTTTTGTCCTTAACCGTGGAGCAAGCTCCAAGTAGAGAGAGGATCAATACTAATAATCCAGTGATGATCCAAGTTCTTGTTCTTCTATGTACCATATCAACCTCCCTCATTTTTTTGTTTATTGTACCACCCTATTGTTAAATCTAAATTAAAAGTGATAACTCTAATAAAGCACAAAAAAGGAAGACAGCCACAGCCATCTTCCTTATATAGAAGCTATTTCATTTCGGTTAAACCGAGGAATTGTTTTACCTTGTCGCTTTGGTTGTCGTAGAAAATCTCTTGGGGCGTGCCGATGGCCTCTAGGATTCCTCCTTGCATGAAAGCGACTCGAGAGGAAACGTCACGGGCGAAGTTCATTTCGTGGGTAACGACGAGCATGGTCATCTTTTCCTTAACCAGGTTTCGCATAACGTTTAGGACTTCGCCTACCATCTCGGGATCTAGAGCCGATGTGGGTTCGTCAAAAAGTAGGACTTCGGGGTCCATAGCTAGGGCTCTTGCGATGGCCACCCTCTGCTTCTGTCCGCCGGATATTTGGGCTGGCTTAGCGTTGAGGAAGGCGCCCATGCCAACCTCGTTGAGCACATGGATGGCTTTCTCCTTTGCCTGAGCTTCTGTGCGACGCAGGACCTGCTGTTGACCTAGCATGCAGTTTTGAAGAACGGTTAGGTTATTGAAGAGATTGAATTGTTGGAAGACCATCCCCACCTTAGACCGGTAGACCCGTTGGTTGAAGCCTTCGCTAAAGATGGAGTCTCCTTTAAAGAGGATGTCTCCACCATTGGATTCCTCCAAAAGGTTGATGCAACGAAGGAGAGTGGATTTCCCCGAACCTGATGGCCCAATAATGGATATTACTTCGTTTTCTTCGACGGCTAAGTTGATGTCTCTAAGGACTTCGACGTCACCAAAACTTTTGGCCAAGTGTTGTATTTCAAGTACTGGAGTTTTCAACTTAGTTACCTCCTTGGATGATTTGATGGTCGGATGAACTGACCAGGGTGAATGGTTTCATTTGGCCATTCTTTTTGCCTAGCCAATTGATGACCCGAGTCGTCGCAAAGGTAAGGACGAAGTAAATCAAGGCGGTGACCAGGTAGGTGTGGAAAATTTGGAAGGTTGAACCGGCAACAGATCGAGTGATGAAGAAGAGCTCGGTTACCGAGATGACATTAAGGACGGAGGTGTCTTTAATGTTGGTAACAAACTCGTTGGCAACGGATGGTAGGATTGCTTTAATGGATTGGGGCAGGATGACATGGCGCATACTTTGGCCATGAGTCAAACCAATCGCCTTACAAGCTTCCATTTGACCACCGTCGACGGAATCGATGCCGCCTCGGATAACCTCCGTGAGGTAAGCTCCGGTGTTGATGGAAACGATGAGAATTGCAGCCAAGAAAGGACTCATATCTACATTAAAGAAGAGTTTACTTCCATAATAGATAAGGACGGCTTGGACCATCATAGGGGTTCCGCGGAAGACTTCGACGTAGATGGTCAAGATGACTTGAACTACTTTGAGGAAGAAGTTTCGTACGGGACCGCCACTCTTTTTGTCGGTAGGTATGGTGCGGATGACCTGAACAAATAGCCCGATAATGAAGCCGATAATGGTCGAAATGATGGCGATAATCATCGTCATCGCTGCGCCACGTAAAAAGAGTGGTGCGTATTCTTCAGCAATCTGGGCCATGGTGGCAAAAAATCCCAGATCCTCTTCTTCCCCAGCAGTCTGGAAGTCAATCATTTGGCTCATTGCATCTTGGCGCTCTTGCTCTGGGATAGTATCCAATATGAGGTTTAACTCCGGAGTGAGGGGAGAATCTTTTCTCACACCAACGGCAACGGTAGTATCTTCGCTGCTAGTTTCAAAGCCACTACCTTCCTCAAAGCGAACGAAGGTTAGTTGAGGGTTGGAAGCAACTGCAGCTAAGGCTGCCGGTCCTTCGGCAACGAAACCATCAATCTTGTCTGTGGTTAGCGCAGAGATGAGTGTAGGATAGTCCGGAAGAGCGGTATCCTTATTGACTCCATCGATTTGGTCGATGACATTATAGTTTAATGTATTGAGCTGTCCACTAACTGTAGCGCCAGAGAAGTCGGACAAAGAAGTGGCATTCAGATATTCGCTATCATTGGTGACCATGATAACCAAGTCGGTGGTGTAGTAGGGTCCACTAAAGTCGATTTGAAGTTTTCTTTCCGCTGTGGGGCTCATGCCGGCGACGATTGCATCGATTTTTCCGGATTGGAGGGCAGGAACTAGGCCGTCCCATTCGATTTTCTGTACTTCTAATTCAAGACCCAGACCTTCGGCTAATCTCTTGGCCATCCATACGTCGTACCCATTGACATACTCTCCTGGTGAGTTAGCGATGGGGACAGCCCCATTGGCATCTGTCGTTTGCGACCAGTTAAAGGGCGCACTGTTCGCTTCAAGTCCAATGCGAAATACTCCGGGCGTTTCGGTAGCATCATCACCTACCGCAAGGGTCGTTGTCTGATTCCCTAGAGTAAAGACAAGGACCAAGGTCAGCAGGACTAGCAACAGCCTATTTCTTCTCATAAAGTTTACCTCTCTTCGCTTGATCAATAGAAATAAAGAAAGGCGCCTGGATAGGCGCCTGAACAAGTGCTGTAAATAGCTCTTAGCGCTTCATCTGCATTGCAAGGCGCAGATGACAGTATTGATCATATTCTGACCAATCCCAGCAAGTCCTGTGCCCAGTCCTCACTTCGGCGAACGTCCCTTTCTCTTTCTTCATCGATTGCCACCTCCGAAAGTTACTGATGTTGTTCGCGCCTCTATCTTCTATTGAATAGTATGGTTTGATTCGATGATAATAGTCATTTCGGTTTCTGTCAACTTTCAGGGCAATTTGTTCAAATTTACTCCAAAATATAAGGTTGGAATAGTGTGTTCACCAAATCGAGTACGGCATTGCTATCGGGGATGTAGTAGCTGACACCGTCTACGTAGTCTCCATAGCCAGGTAAGGTGTGCCAGTCGATATTGGCAAAGTCCAATCGGGCAATAGAAAATAGTTGGGAAACGTAGGACATCGCCTTAATATTGGTTTCCGCATTTTGCGTAAAGGCAAAGATGATTGCCGGATAGCGAAGGAAATTGCCTGGGGCTAGAATCTGTTTCATTGCCTCCTTAATAAAGGCTTGTTGAGCGCGAACTCGACCGATGTCCCCCTCTGCATAGGAGTTGCGGTGGCGGAGATAGCTCAGGGAGTCCGTCCCATTGAGGACTTGGTCACCGGATTCGAAGGTTTCCCAATCGTAGGGGGTTAGGCCTTCGGGAATATCGTAGCGGACGCCACCTCCCGCATCGATCATTGCGGTAACCGTTTCAAAGTTAATGACCATATAGTGGTCGATATCCATCCCTAGGAAGGTCCGCAGGCTTTCTAAAGTCAGTTTGATTCCCCCATAGGCATAGGCATGGTTTATTTTGTCGAGCGATCCGTTGATATAGACCCTGGTGTCTCTTGGTATGGACAGGGCGGTGATTTCTCCCGTATCGAATTGAATGCGAAAGAGCATAATCGTATCTGTTCGGTGGGGAGTCCCATCTTCTGTATCATCCACTCCAACAGCCAAGACCAGAAGTTCATTGTCCGGATCGTCGATGGTATTACCCGATTCTTCATGGGCAAGGGGCAGGTCCCCTTTCGAATTGTCCCAAATTATTAAGTAAACCAAAAATACGATAGTGAATAGTAATAATAAAGTTAGTAGTGCAAGCACTACATTGCGTAAAATTTTCATGATCGTTGTTGTAAAGTTAATCCCTCCCTTTATTTCCTTACTCAGTTATACCATAATGACACCTCGAAAATGTGTCGCAAGGATGAATTATTTATTAAGCTTACGTCCAGCTAGGTCTTCTGCGTAGCTGGTAATCTTTCTCAAACGATGGCTTACCCCAGACTTGCTCAGGGGCGGCTCCATCAATTCACCAAGCTGCTTAAGGTTTGCTTGGGGATGCTCTAAACGAACATGGGCAACGTCAATGAGAGAATCTGGCAATTGTTCCAAGCCGCCGTTTTCAGCGATGTAGCGGATTGCCTTCATCTGCCTGAAGGAGGCATCGAGTTGCTTGTCCATGTTGGCGGTTTCCGCATTGACCTTCCGGTTGATGTCGTTTCGGAGGTCCTTCATGGCTTTGGCGTCCTCTAGCTTTAGCATGGCCTGAGGCGCTCCGATGTAGACGAGTATGTTGGAAATCATCTCTGAATCTTTGATGTAGAGGAGAGGCATATCCCTGCGCGTTCCAACTTTGGCATCAATCTCAGCGTCCTTCAATATCGTGAGCAAGAGGTCAATATCTTCGCTGCTGGGGACGACAATTTCGAAGTGATAGGCTTTGATGGGGTTGGTAACGGATCCACCGCCTAGGAAGGCTCCCCGAAGGTAAGTTCTGGCATTTTCTTCCGACTTAAGCCGACTTAGTATCCGCTCTGCACTCTGCTTGTAACTGCCAAGTGCATCGTAGCCACTTTCCTCAAAGAAGAGGTCTAGAGCCTTCCCCATGAAAATCGTGGAATAGACGGGGGCTTGCTTTAACTGCTCATTCTGCTGGGTGACCATATCAGGTTCCTGGCCATACAGGTAGTCAATCATTCGAATGACCCGAAGGATTACCTCTTTACTCTCTGAAAAAAAGCGCAATTGGACTTCCCCTTGATTCCGCACGAGTACATTGGCGTTCATGCGGGCAATGGCAGCTAGCTCCAAAAGCGCTTCAATCTTTGTATTAAATTTCAGTGAACATAATTCCTTTTTCGTATCGGATGAAAATGACATCTTCACTCACCATTTCCTTTGCTTAACTCGTAAGCGCTTCTGACCATATTCCTTTCCGAATCATGGCGCAAGACGCGAACTGCCTTGGCATAAGGCAGATAGGCTACTTCACAGAAGCCCTCTTCCCTCTGGGGTTTGAGGTTTATCTCTTCCCCCTTCATATAGTAATAGTGGACGGTCTTTTGAACGAAGTCTCCTTCCCTATTCCTATAGTTATATTTTACGAAACCAATCCTACGGATAATCTCCCCGAGGACCCCTGTTTCTTCATGCACTTCCCGGACGGCTGCCTCTTCTTTGTTTTCACCTCGCTCGAGTCGACCTTTTGGGAGGACCCAATCTCCGCTAAATTTCTTCAACAATAATATTTTCGTGCCGTTAATGACAACGCCACCTGCGCTAATCTCTTGCATGGTGTCCTCCTTTCCTGCCAGAATAATGATCGATTTGCATTAATCCCAGTGTGACCTATCACGATGATGAACAATAATTGCTTTGCATGTGCTGTCTAATTTTGTGGCTAGCGCCTCGGCCAAAGCGACCGATCGATGCTTTCCACCGGTGCAACCAATAGCGATAACGAGCATCCGCTTTCCTTCTCTGATATAGAAGGGAACTAGATAGTCAATCAGGTCGATGAGTTTATCCAGAAACACCTGAGTTTCGGGGAACTGAAATACGTAGTCCCTTACCCGTGGATCCATGCCAGTAAGGGGCTTGAGCTCCGGAATATAGAAGGGGTTGGGGATAAATCTGGCATCAAAGACTAAATCAGCATCCAGTTGGATTCCATTCTTATAGCCGAAAGAGGAGATGGAGATCAGGAAATTCTTCTCCTCGCTTCCCTTGAAATATAAGGAGTCGACCGCTTCCTTCAATTGCCCTAAATTGTACTTGGAGGTGTCCAAGACGAAATCTGCTACTTCTTTTATTGGCTCAAGGATTTTTTTCTCACGAATAATTCCATCAAAAATATTGCCCGCTTTATCTAAAGGATGGGGGCGTCTGAGTTCTTTATACCGACGGACAAGGGTTTCATCACTAGCTTCAAGAAACAGAATCGATACCTCTATCTTCTGCTCTTCCAAACTTTCTATCGCTGACCGCAATGAGGTTAGGAAAGTCCCTCCTCGAATATCGACACCGATGGCCACCTTATTGATTTCCTCATTCGTTTTTTGAGCTAACTCGACGAAATTTGGCATGATCTGAGGTGGTAGGTTATCCATAACGTAGTACTCTAAATCTTCAAATATATTTAATACTGAACTTTTTCCTGCTCCGCTCTGCCCTGTTACGATGACAATCTTCATCGATGACCTTCTCCTTGCTTTTTATTCGTCTACACCGATGATTCGAACTTCTGGCTCCAGACTGATTTGAAATTGGTCCTTAACTTGACCTTGTACATACTCTATTAACTCTATCATATCATTAGCTGAAGCGTTATCTGCGTTAATTAAAAACCCACAGTGCTTTTCTGACACCTGGGCGCCCTTATGTTGGTAACCTCGTAAGCCGGCATCATCAATTAGTTTGGAAGCAAATCCGCCTACCGGTCTTTTGAACGTTGATCCGCCTGATTTCTTTTCTAAAGGTTGCTTGCTGGTTCTTCTGAAGGTAAAATCGTCGTACTTTGCTTGGATTTCCTCAGGATTACCTACCTGCAATTTGAAGACCACCTCAAGTACGATCATGCCCTCTCGTTGCAATCTGGAATCGCGATAGGAAAACTCGCACTCCTCGTTGCTTAGGACGACGACTTGATTGTCTTTGTCTATTGCCTTAACCGTATAGACGCTGTCTTTCATCTCGCCGCCATAAGCGCCGGCGTTCATGATTACGCCACCACCAACGGTACCCGGTATCCCTGAAATTTCTTCCAAGCCGGTTAGATTGGCACGAAAACTGAGCTTGGCTATCTCGGCTAAAGTAGCTCCTGATTCAGCTGTGACGAATTCTTTATCCACTGTCCGATCGGAATACTGTTTACCAAGTTTAATGACTGCACCGGGCATTCCCCCGTCGCGAATTAATAAATTAGATCCGTTACCAATAACATAAAATGGGATCTCTTCTGCCCTCAGGTATCGGATGGTTCTCAAAATTTCTTTTTCTGAAGTTGGTTCAATAAGAATGTCGCAAGGTCCACCGATTTGAAAAGTTGTATGTCCGGCTAACGGTTCATTCATTGTGGTCAGACCATAAGCACCGGTTGTCAATTCATCGATTTGCTGCTTCGTTAACATTTTTTCTTCCTCCTCTGTACACGTTTCCATTATTGTTTGATACCCCTTTCCTCCCGTCCTACGACAGGGGGAAGGTCTTAAAAATTGTTGGGGGTTGGGTGACAGATGCATGGCCCCCCTTCCTCATAGACACAAAAAAAAGAGCTACCGAAGTAGCTCTCTTTTATCGTATTCTCTTACTGATTAATATTCAGCATTTGCTAAGCGAACGTACTTGTCGTAACGATCCTTTGCAGCCTTTTCAGCTTCTGCGTAAAGTTCAGCAGCTTCCTCTGGGAAGTTTCTTTGAAGTGAAGTGTAACGAACTTCGCCTTGTAGGAATTCTTGGAAGTCAGCAGTTGGTTCCTTAGAGTCTAGTACGAATGGGTTCTTACCTTCTTCAGCTAAGCGAGGGTCGAATCTCCATAAGTGCCAGTAACCTGCCTCAACAGCTTCCTTCTCACGGCGTTGGCTCTTGCCCATACCAGCACGGATTCCGTGGTTGATACATGGTGCGTAAGCGATAACTAGTGAAGGACCGTGGTAAGCTTCTGCTTCCTTAAGTGCCTTAAGAGTTTGATTTTGGTTAGCACCCATTGCGATTTGTGCAACGTATACGTAGCCGTATTGTGCTTGCATCATACCAAGGTCCTTATGAGCGACTCTCTTACCGGATGCTGCGAATTGTGCTACAGCTGCAAGAGGAGTTGCTTTAGAAGCTTGTCCACCGGTGTTAGAGTAAACTTCAGTATCCATAACTAGGATATTGATGTCCTTACCGGAAGCAAGTACGTGGTCAAGACCGCCGTAACCGATATCGTAAGCCCAACCGTCACCACCGAAGATCCAGACAGATTTCTTGACCATGTAGTCAGTGAGGTTAAGAACTTCTTCAACTAGCTTTTGACCGTTCTCGTCATCAACCTTGTCTTCTTGGTTATTGACGATTTCAACCATGGCTGCCTTAGAAGAATCTAATTCATCCTTGCCGTCAATCCAAGCTTGGAAGAGATCGTTCCACTTGCTGCTTAGGTTAAGCTCAAGGAATTCGTTCATCTTAGTTTCGACTAGTGCACGGTTGCTCTCTGTTGCAAGAAGCATACCGAAACCGTACTCAGCTGCATCCTCGAATAAGGAGTTACCCCATGAAGGACCGCATCCATCAGCGTTTGTGGTGTATGGAGTTGCAGGTGCAGATGCGCCCCAGATTGATGAACAGCCTGTAGCGTTAGCGATAAGCATGTGGTCGCCGAACAATTGAGTCAAGAGGCGAGCATATGGTGTTTCACCACAACCAGCACAAGCGCCGGAGAATTCAAGCAATGGTTGAACGAATTGTGAACCCTTAAGTGTTCCACGATCCATTAGGTCATCCTTGTAGCCAACTACTTCGTTAGCATATTCCCAGTTGCCCTTTTGGTTTTCGTATTGCTCTTCAAGTGGCTTCATAACTAGTGCTTTTTCCTTTGCAGGACATACGTCAGCACAGTTACCACAACCTGTACAGTCTAATGTTGAAACTTGGATACGGAACTCGTAGTCTTCTAAGCCCTTACCAAGTGCTTTCTTTGAAGTGAATGTTTCTGGTGCATTTTCAACGTCTTCACCGTCAAGTAGGAATGGACGAATAACTGCGTGAGGGCAAACATATGAACATTGGTTACACTGGATACAGTTTTCGATTTGCCATTCTGGAACTTCTAGAGCGATACCGCGCTTTTCGAATGCGCTTGTACCGTGATCCCAGTGACCGTCATCGCGAGACATGAATGCAGATACAGGAAGGTCGTTTCCTTCTTGGCGTAGCATTGGAAGTACGATGTTAGTGATGAATTGTGGAACGTCCTTAGTATCAACTTCAGGATCTTGTGCATCTGCCCACTCAGCTGGAACCTCTACCTTAGTTAAGGCATCAGTACCTGCATCTACTGCAGCGTAGTTCATGTTTACAACGTCGTCACCCTTGTGGCCATATGACTTAACGATAGATTCCTTCAAGTAACCAACAGCTTCATCCAAAGGAAGAACTTGTGAAAGCTTGAAGAATGCAGATTGGATGATCATGTTGATACGGCTACCAAGACCTAGGTCAGCAGCAATCTTGTTCGCATTAACGATGTAGAATTCGATGTCGTTATCTGCAAGATACTTCTTCATCTTAGCAGGAAGGTGATCGTCTAATTCTTCTACTTCCCAAGTACAGTTAAGTAGGAAAGTTCCACCCTTTTTCAATCCCTTAAGTAGGTCATATTGGTTAACGTAAGCTTGCTTTGAGCAAGATACAAAGTCAGCCTCATCAAGAAGGTAAGTTGAACGGATTGGGCTAGTACCGAAACGTAAGTGAGAAACGGTTAAACCACCGGACTTCTTAGAGTCATAGTCGAAGTAACCTTGTGCGTACATGTCAGTGTTGTCACCGATGATGGTGATTGCTTGCTTGTTCGCACCAACGGTACCGTCTGATCCGAAGCCCCAGAACTTACAACGTGTAGTTCCTTCTTCAACGATCTTTAATTCTTCGCTTTGATCTAAGGAGGTGTGAGTAACGTCATCATTGATACCAATGGTGAAGCCGTCCTTTGGCTCATCTTGATCTAAGTTGTTGAATACAGCAAGTACGTGCGTTGGAGTGGTATCCTTTGAACCTAGACCGTAACGTCCACCAACGATAACGGGCTTGTTCTCTTCGTTGTAATATGCAGAACGTACGTCTAAGTATAGAGGCTCACCTTGAGCACCCTTTTCTTTCGTGCGGTCTAATACAGCAATCTTCTTTGCTGTCTTTGGAACAGCTGCAAGGAAGTGATCAGTGCTGAATGGACGGTATAGACGGACCTTTACGATACCGACTTTCTTTCCGTTGTTGTTTAAGTGGTCAACAACTTCTTCTGCAGTCTCAGCTACAGAACCCATTAAGATGATAACTTGCTCTGCGTCTTCTGCACCGTAGTAATCGAATAGGTTGTATTCACGGCCTGTCTTTTCAGAAACTTGACCTAAGTACTTCTCTACGATAGGAATGATTTCTTCATAAGCTGTGTTGGAAGCTTCAAGGTTTTGGAAGTAAACGTCAGGTGCTTGAGCAGTACCCATTGTCTTAGGACGGTTTGGATTTAATGAGCGATTGCGGAATGCTTGAACAGCGTCCATGTCGATCATGTCGCGTAAATCGTCATAGTCCCAAGCTTCAATCTTTTGGATTTCGTGTGATGTACGGAAACCGTCGAAGAAGTGAACGAAAGGTACGTTGCCTTCGATTGCGGCTAAGTGAGCAACAGCACCAAGGTCCATAGCTTCTTGAACTGAGTTAGAAGCAAGGAAAGCGAAGCCAGTCATACGAGCTGCGTTGATATCTTGGTGGTCACCGTAGATAGAAAGGGCATGTGATGCTAGGGCACGAGCTGCGACGTGGAATACGCCTGGTAATCTCTCACCGGCAATCTTGAACATATCTGGGATCATCAGTAGTAGACCTTGAGATGCTGTATATGTAGTCGTTAAAGCACCTGCAGCTAAAGATCCGTGTGTTGCACCAGCAGCGCCGGCTTCTGATTGCATTTCAGTAACCTTTACGGTTTGTCCGAAAAGATTCTTCTTTCCGTTTGCTGCCCATGTGTCCACATGCTCTGGCATTGGAGATGATGGTGTGATTGGATAGATTGTTGCAACCTCGGAGAATGCATAAGATACATATGCAGCTGCTTGGTTACCATCCATCGTAATGAACTCTTTGCTCATTAGTTCCTCCTAAAAATTCAAATTAGTTACGATTTACAAAATTTACTACGCATTTCATCGCATGAAAACAAAACAAAAAATTAACTGGCGGTAGATAATTCTCTGTATGTGATTCATTTTAACTAAAATTTCTCTCTTTCAAACGATTCATACGTTGTGAAAAATCCTTGCGAGTTTAGTATAATACGCAGTTTTTTTTTCGTCAACAATGTTGATTGAAATCAACTATTATTTCGATTTGCTTCATCTATCAGACGTTTATTGAGCACTGCTGCTGCATTATAACCCATCTTTTTCTGACGATTATTCCGTGTTGCTACTTCGATAATCATTGCCACATTGCGGCCTGGCTTCACGGGTACGATGATTTGAGGAAGGCTGATACCCAGAATTTCTGTATAATTTTCCCATAAACCTAACCGGTCATATTCCTTTTCCTCATCCCATTCTTCCAGCTCTACTACCAGCTCGATAAAGGCATCCTCTTTTACGGAACCTACGCCATACAGGCGGCGAATGTCTAGAATGCCAAGGCCTCTAATTTCCATAAAGTGGCGGATATTTTCGGGACAAGAGCCGACCAACTTATCATCAATCTTTTTGATGTCAACGACGTCGTCGGCTACCAGGCGGTGGCCCCTAATCAATAAATCCAGACCTGTCTCCGATTTACCTACAGAAGACTTGCCTCGAATCAGGACGCCCGTACCAAAGACTTCCATCAGACCGGCATGGACCGTGAGCTCCTCGGCTAGGAAGTTCTCCAATACCGAATTTAAGCTGGCGATAAGTTTCGTGGTTGGTAATGGAGACCGTAATATCGTCTTGTTATAATAGTCCGCTAAGTCGATGATGTCCTGAGTGACTTCTTGGTTGTAGGAATAGATTATTGCAGGTATGGGATAGGAGAGGATACCTCGGAAGCGCTCGTATCTTTCCGCGGGATCCATCTGACTATAGTAGGCAAATTCCACTCGGCCAATAATCTGGATCCTCTTCCAAGGGAAATTCTCCATGAAACCGGCAATCTGTAAACCCGGGCGATTCATATCATTGCTGGAAATCTGCACATCCTCGTAGTTCCTGCTCTTCGATACGACTTCCAAGTCCATCGCTTCAACAAGTTGCGAAAGCTTAACGGATTTCTTTTTTTGGTCCATAATCTCTCCTTCTATTCCCCATGGAAGTGGGCAAAGACAGCTGCCGCGGCTTTTTTATTCATTCCGGTTACCGCTTCTAGCTCTTCTAGACTAGCTTGCTTAACCTTATCCACAGACCCCATCTCCCTGAGCAAGCTTTGCCTACGCACTTGGCCAATACCCTTAATTTGGTCCAGCTCAGAATTAACCATATCCTTCTCCCTGAGCTTCCTATGGTAGTTTATGGCAAAGCGGTGAACCTCTTCCTGGATGGCAAACATAAACTTGTAGAGTGGAGACCTTGCCTCCATGGGATACTCTTTACCTTTATACAAGAGGGCTTTCGTCCTGTGCTTATCGTCCTTAATCAATCCGATTACGGGGATATCCAAGTTTCGTTCTGCCAGGATTTTCTCGGCGATATTCACCTGCCCTTTGCCCCCATCCATGATGACAAGGGAGGGCAACTGGCCGAATCCTGTCTCAGTCTTTCCTTCTTCGATATCTTTAAGGCCATGGTCGAAGCGTCTCGTCAGCATCTCCCTCTGGGAAGCATACTCGTCGATACCTTCAACTGCCTTGATCTTGAATTTCCGATATTCCTTGGGTTCCTTCTTCTCCCGGTTGTAAACCACCATGGACCCAACATTTTGAACGCCGGAAATATTCGATACGTCATAGGATTCGATTCGTCCAATGTCTTCAACACCTAAGATTTCCTCCAAGGCGGCTATGCCCCTATCCTTGTTCCGCTCTTTCTTTTCTTCCTTCTTTTCCTGCTTCTCCAATTGCTCTTCCGCATTGATGCGGACAGTCTCCATAAGGGCACTCTTCTTCCCCCGTTGAGGGATATGGATGGTCACCTTTTGCCCCTTCTTCTGGGTTAGGAAAGCTTGAATTGCCTCGAAGTCTGCAGGTATCTGCTCCAGAAGAATTTCCCGAGGTACATAAGTTGCATCAAGGTAAAACTGCTTCAAGAAGGATGACAGAATCTCTGGCGATTCCTCTTGGAATTCCTCCACCATGGAGAAGTGCTCTTGGTCGACCACCTTGCCTCCCCGTAGGAAGAAAACCTGGATAGTGATCTGGCTAGTCCCCCGGGCCAAAGCAATGATATCCGCATCGTTTGCCGACGTGAAAGTAACCTGCTGTTTCTCCAGGATGGCATCCAGATTCATGAGGTCATCCCGAAAGCGGGCTGCCTTTTCGAACTTCAGCTCCGAAGCTGCTTTCTCCATTCCTTCCAACAGAACTTTCCGTAAGCTCTGGTCCCTTCCTTTAAGGAAGGTGTCCACTTCATTGATATTGGCCATGTAGGCTTCTTCATCAGCAATGCCAATACAAGGAGCCGGGCACTGCTCAATGAAGTAGTTTAGACAAGGGCGATCCAACCTTGCCCCCTTATTAAAGTCCAGGTTACAGGTTCTAATTTGGTAGATACGCTGGAGAAGTTGGATGGTTTCATTCACCGCATACGCATTAGGAAAGGGGCCAAAGTATCTGGCACCATCATTCTCCACCTGCCGTACTTTTTGCAAGCGGGGAAACTTCTCCTTAGTGATACGAATATATGGATATTGCTTATCGTCCCGAAGGAGGATGTTGTATTTCGGCGTGTGCTCCTTGATGAAGTTAGACTCAAGAACCAACGCCTCGACTTCGTTCTCCACCAAGATGTATTCGAAGTGGTCGACGTGGTCGACCATGGCCACCACCTTGGGCGTCTTCCCGGAATTGCTCCTTTGGAAATAGGAGGAGACCCGATTTTTCAGGTTGATTGCCTTGCCGACGTAGATGATTTCATTGGCGTCGTTGTACATGACATAGACGCCGGGGGCTTGAGGGAGGTGACGAAGCTGTTCTGAAAAATCTTTCATGCCTTACCCTATCGCCTGACAACGCGCCTCGAGGTAAGCCAAGTCCTCTCCCTCCAAATGGGGAGAAAGTTTATCGAAACACGTTTGGTTGTAGTGATTTAACCACTCGATTTCCCAAGCTTCAAGCTTCTGGCGCAAAATTGGTCTTGTATCGATTGGAATCCAGGTAATTGGTTCAAATTCGAGGAAGTGACCAAAATCGTTGGTCTCGCAGTCCACACATAAAGCCAAAGATTCCGTGCGGATGCCGTATTTGCCGGTGACATACAGACCCGGTTCAATACTGGTTATCATACCTGTTGCAATTTCCACGCCTTGATCGTTCTTGGAGAAAGACTGAGGTCCTTCGTGGACGCTTAGCAAGTGGCCGACACCGTGACCCGTGCCATGGTTGTAGTCCCTAAGTTCCTTCAGCAAAGGATAGCGGGTGACTTCGTGGATGGCCTTACCTGTCGTTCCGGTTGGGAACCGGGCAGTCATTCCGGCAATATGTGCCTTCAACACTAAGGTGTAATCCAACTTCTCTTCGTAGGTGGTTTCTCCCATAGCGTAAGTTCTCGTCACATCCGTCGTTCCCTGAAGGTACTGGCCGCCGCTGTCTACCAGCAAGAGGCCTCTAGCCTCTACCCGAGAGGACCGGGGAGCGGTAAGCGGATTGTAGTGGACGATTGCCCCATTGGACCCATAACCCACGATTGCTGCAAAACTATCTTGTAGGAAGTCTTCCTGATTTTGACGGAATTCGTGGAGCTTTTCTGCCGCGCTAGCTTCCGATACATAGCTGGTCCGTGCTCCCGTTTCAATCCAACGGAAGAATTTCGTTACCGCAACCCCATCTTTAATGTGGGCTTCTTTGGTGTTCTCGATTTCTATGTCCGTCTTGATTGCCTTCATATAGCTGGTCAGGTTGATACCGGTTTGAATCTTGACGTTATTATTCAACTGATCATAAAGGTAGATGTTGGTCCGATTTGGATCAAGGTAGACTACCTTTTGCCCTTCAATTTCTCGGAGGTAGTTCTCTACTGCGTCGTAGTCATAGATGCGAACGCCTGCTTCCTCTAAAGGACCTTTTACCTCGCTGGTGACTTTTTCTTTGTCGATAAAGAGGTAGGCTTGGTCTCTTGACACCAAGGCATAGCTTAAGACCACCGGTGTGGACTCAACATCCCATCCCCTAATATTGTAAAGATAGCAGATGTCTTCTAAGGCGCCGATGAAGGTGTAATCAATGTCTCTGTCTCGCATCATGTAGCGAAGGATAGACAGCCTTTCTTCCACAGATCTTCCCGAGTACTCCTTTGGATAGTAATAAGCCGATTGACTAGGTAGTGCTGGGCGGTCGTCCCAAATGTCCCCAACGTAGTCCACGTTAGAAATCAGCATCCGCTTGCCTAGCTCCTTGGACAGCTTTCGGTAACTGGAGGTGGCCATACACTTGCCATCAAACCCCACCTTACCAAAGCTGGATACATGCTTGATGATAAAGTCTTCGACACTGAGGTCGTCGGTGCCCATGCGGTACAGGTGGTAGGGGCTACCCTTCAACTCCTCTTCCGCTTGGAGAAAGTACCGTCCATCAGTCCAAAGTCCGCATTCCTTCATCGTGATAACAGCCGTCCCCGCCGATCCCGTAAAGCCTGTAATATATTCACGTGTCTTATAGTAGTCAGCAACGTACTCCGACTGATGAGGGTCCGATGTTGGTACGACATAGGCTTCAATCCCTCGACCCAACATCTTTTTGCGCAATGCTTCTACACGTTCGTTGATGTTCATCTCGTCTCCTCTTTTCTCCTCTATACATTTCGTTCTCCCTCCATTATAGCGAATAATTAACCTTCCTCAAAAGACTTATCCTTCTTTCCTTACATTCATTTGTGATATAATGGCGAAGACTAAAAAGTGAGAGAATATCAGGAATTTGAGGAGAGCCCTTACTGCGTATCACCTAAGTGGCTCCTTCTTTCTGTTCTACGAATAAAAGGAGTGAATAAAGTTTTATGAAATTAGGAATTGTGGGCTTGCCCAACGTCGGAAAATCTACCTTGTTCAATGCCATCACCAAGGCGGGCGCTGAAGCGGCTAACTATCCCTTCTGTACTATCGAGCCTAATGTGGGCTTAGTAGAAGTCCCCGATGAGCGTTTACAAGTTCTTTCGGATATCAGCGGATCAAAGAAAATCATTCCGGCTGTTATCGAGTTCTATGACATAGCCGGTTTGGTCAGAGGTGCCAGTAAAGGTGAAGGGTTAGGTAATAAGTTCTTAACCAACATTCGTGAGTGTGAGGCTATCGTCGAGGTCCTCCGCTGCTTCGAAGACCCCAACATTACCCACGTCGATGGCGATGTCGACCCCCTTCGTGACATCGAGACCATCAATCTGGAACTCATCCTTTCCGATATGGAACAGATCGAGAAGATGCTGCAAAAGAAGGAGAAGCAAGCGAAAGCAGATAAAGCCGTTCGAGCCGAAGTTGACCTCCTCAACCGCATCCTTGAAGTCCTCAACGAAGGAAAATCCGCTCGTGTCCTCAAACTGACTGAAGATGAGGAGAAGCTTCTTCGTTCTTACCAACTTCTATCAACAAAACCCATTATCTATGTAACTAACGTTTCAACCGAAGATATCGCTGACGACGGCGCTTCCAACGACTGGGTACAAAAGATCCGTGACTTCGCATCTACCGAGGATGCCAAGGTGGTCGTCATATCTGCTCAAGCAGAACAAGAGATTTCCGAGTTGGAAGATGCCGACGAACGCCAAGAGTTTCTGGAAATGCTAGGCACCGACAAGTCCGGTGTAGACAAGCTTATCGTCGCAAGCTACAACCTCCTTGGACTGATGTCCTTCCTCACCACCGGTGAGATGGAGACCCGGGCTTGGACGATTAACAAAGGCACCCCAGCTGTGGAAGCTGCCGGAAAGATTCACACGGATATCTCCCGTGGCTTTATCCGAGCCGAGGTCGTCTCCTACGATGACCTGGTAGAACTTGGATCTGAAGCCAAGGCGAAGGAAAAGGGCAAAGTTCGCTTGGAAGGTAAAGAGTACATTATGCAAGATGGAGATGTGGTTCATTTCCGCTTCAATGTTTAAATATCATATGAATGTAAAGGGGGTTGTTGCAAAATAGACCCTATAAAACAAAGAAGGACTTGGCAAATTGCCAGGTCCTCTTTGTTTGCTGATATAATTGATGAGCAACAACCTAGTGAGTTACAACAAGACAAGAAATGAGGGCTGTGTCAGAATTTTTTAGTCATTCTGACACAGCCCCTTTTCTGCCTCTAGAAGGGACTGTTAAAAATTTATTAGCGACGTTTGAGAGAAAGTGGGGCTTGGTGACCCTGCTTTTTTGTTGTGGTTTTGGGTTCATATGGGTGGTCTACGTATTTGTTAGGGTCAGTACCGAATTGGAATATCTACAAGGGCTATTTATACCAGAGTAAGGATAATGCAGTTTGGTATACGATTTGAGGTGCTAGAATTATACCAGAATGAGAAAAATGCAGTTTGGTATACGATTTGAGGGCTAAAACGTATTCCAAAACGAGAAGAATGCGCTTTGGTATATAAAATGAATGAAAACTTGTATACCAAAGCGGAGAAAATGCGATTTGGTATATAAATGGGGTGAAAAGTTATATTCCAAAACGAAGAAGATTTGATTTGGTATATAAGGCATAGTGGTAGCCAATCAAAAATAGAAAATCTTAATTCTCAAGGTTATCATCTCCAAAAAGAAAGGACTGAGTCAAAACATACCGACCCCATAAAGTTGTATTAAATATCCAATTTTATGGGGTCACCTTAGAGTCTATTTTGCTACATCCCTTTTTTGATTTCGTCTTAGGGATTCACTTGTTCAAATACAATTTCATCGTCTACCCGAATCGAGTCGATCGTTGATTCATCTACTGTTAAATGAAAGACTCCGCCCTTTTCTGCTAGCGACCCTTTAAACAAGAGGTCGTTAGGTGACAAGCCGTCCATTGCCGAGTTTTCTCTCAGCTTATAAACACCCATGGTTCCCTTATCATAGCCACATTCAATGGTAATGGTTTCGCCGTCAACCACCAGTTCACCGACGCTTTCTCCAATGGCATTATCGTACTTTTCGCTGTCCATTTTAAATGACAAGTCGATATCTTTAGCTTTCCACTGGCTTTGGGGGTAGTCCATTGGGTAACTGGTACCAGCTTCACATGCCGTTAAAGCGACAAAATAGACCGCTAGCACAGCAATTATTTTTGTTATCTTCTTCATATCAACTCACTTATCTATGAACTTGCCTCGTTTTTAAAAAGCCTTTGGTCCAATGAAGAACCAAAGACTCTCTATTTTCTTACTTTTTGTGAGCACCAAAATTCTCTCTGTAATGAATCGTGCCTTCTTGTGTCCAAATCTTTGGGCCATGGTAGTTGAGAGATAAACGGTGGCCATTCAAATGGCTATTAATCCACTCCGCTTGTTCCTTTGATTCAACCTGATACCAGTCTCTCTCCTCGTCAACATCTTCCGTGCGATGAATCTCGGAAGTCTGGACTAGGAAAAGCGATCCATCCTCTTCATATTCTGCTAGCTTACGGTCGCCACCATCCCATAAAAAGTAGGCAAGGCTTTCTCCGCTTTCGGATTGCCCAAACTCACCATACTCTTTGATGATTTTCAGGTGTTTTAGGTTCTCAAAGTTTCCCTCATCGAACTCTTCAAACAACTTGCTGACTTGACCGGTAAATTCTACTTTTTCAACCATAATATATCCTTTCCATAGAAAGCCATCCAGATATTTGAATCGCTTCCCCATTAAAATACTTGTATAATGCACCAATAATCATTACCCATAAAGGTGGGAATATAAAACAAAAAAAGAAGCCCGTAGGCTTCTCAATAATACCGCACACCCAGCTTTGCCAAAAGAACAAGATGCGGCACCAAAGCAGTTAGCTCCGGTGGGGCTGCCTCGCAACACATGAAGGTATCTGCTTAATGCTGCTTCCTTCCAGACCTGACATGGTTCACAGAGCTCCATTGTGCAAGACCCCACCTTCAACACCACTTACTTCGACCGGACCACCCCATCCCTAAGTCGAGGCTGGGAATTCTACCCTGCTATAGCGGATTGCAGGTTCAGGGCACCGCTAACTCCCCGTATAGTGCATGGCGGAGAGTGAGGGATTTGAACCCTCGATACACTTGCGCGTATACATGATTTCCAATCATGCTCCTTCGGCCACTCGGACAACTCTCCAATAAGGTTACCCGAATATTATACGTAATGGGGACCAATAAGTCAAACAGCAAAATCCCTATAGAAGAGGAATTCCATGTTCCTGGCAGACTCTTTCCGTTTCCTCATCCCAGATGCTCGCTTGGACCTCTCCAATGTGGGCAGCTCCCAGCAGCAGCATGCAAAGTCTGGATTGTCCAATACCTCCACCGATCGTTTGAGGAAGCTTTCCTTCAAGTAGTGCTCGGTGGTAAGGAAAGCGGAGACGGTCTTCCGCATCAGCAAGCTTTAGTTGCCTTGCCAAACTGTGGGGATTGACCCGAATGCCCATGGAGGACAGTTCAAACTCTTTTTCCAAGACTTCATTCCAGAAGATAATATCCCCATTCAGGCTCCAGTCATCATAGTCAGGTGCTCTCATTCCGTGTCGCTCTCCCGATTCCATCTTGTCTCCGATAGCTACAATGAAAATTGTTTTATGGATTTTGGCGAACTCTCTCTCCCTTTCTTCGGGTTCGAGGTCGGGGTACTGATCTTCCAATTCCTGAGCCGTAACGAAGGTCACCTCCCGGCGTAGCTCTGTTTTCAGTTGGGGAAATCTTGCCTTGAGCAAGTGGTTGACATTGCAAATGGTATCAACAATGCTTTGAACAGTTGCCTCCAAGTAGTCTCGGTTGCGGTCGCTCTCATTGATGATTCTTTCCCAGTCCCACTGGTCGACGTAGATAGAGTGGGTATTATCCAAATCCTCTTCACGGCGGATTGCATTCATATCCGTGAAAAGACCCTCATAGACTTCATAGCCATATCGAGCTAGCGCTTGCCGTTTCCATTTGGCAAGGGAGTGGACAACTTGTGCTTCTTCCCCAATCGCCGGTACGTCAAAAGCAACCGGTCTTTCACTTCCGCTCAGGTTATCATTGAGACCGGATCCCTCGGTAACGAATAATGGCGCTGATACTCGTTGGAGGTCTAACGCGGTAGATAGCTCGGACTGGAAGACGGTCTTTATGAAGTCGATAGCCCTTTGCATCTCGTAGCTATTCAACGTAGGTTTGTAATCTTTGGGGACTTGGATGTGGTTCATGCTAGCTCCTTCGTGCTTGTGATTTACAGTCTATTCTAGCAAAGAATGAAAAAAACGTCATTGATTATCCACCCTGTTGAGGATGGCCCGTAAGTCCCTGTAATGGATTTGACCAGGAGCTGCCGCTTGTTCCACCGAAGCATAGGTCCAAGAAGACCCAAACAGATAGGCGGTGGTCCTGGTCATTTGACCAAGGTCTCCCATACTGATAGCGACCAAGTTAGCATCCGCGTCCGTTTCTTTGACGATTCGGCAAGCCTCTAGGAGGCGGAGAACGTCATCTTGCTTTTGTGGCATTAACGCAATCTTTGCTAAAAGAGGATTAAGAGCCAACATGTCCCGATAACGCTTGACGATTTCGTCTCTGGATGGAGTCTCCTTAAAATTGTGGTGGGATAAGACGACGCCTATCTTGTGTGTTTCAGCTAGATCTAATAGATTATTGGACTCCCCCATCAGAAGGCCATACTCAATATCGATCAGGTCCACCAGATCCCCTTCTAGAATTTCTCGATTCAGGGAAATATATTCGCTAGAAGATAAGGGACAATCCCCTCCCTCTTCCTGGCTGCGAAACGTAAAAAGCAGGGGTAAAGAAGGATGCGCTTCCCTAATTCTGGTCAGCGCTTCCTTTACCCCTGCCAATTTATCTTCTTGATCTTCTTGGTAATATATGTCCGCTCGAAATTCGAGAATATCGATGTCTTGAGCGACTAAATCGGCCAAAACACTTTCCAGCTCTTCCCTGTTTTTCACGGCAAGGCTAGCCACGATACTGTACTTGTCGTCAACTTGAAATGCGACTTCTCTCACTTCGAACCTCCTCTTTACTCTTCGTTTTGGGCCATCTCCTCGACCTCAAACGTTAATTCACGATCATTAGACGAAACGGTCACAACGCTGTGGTCACTGACGCTTCCTTCAATAATCTTGCGGCCAAGCTCCGTTTCAAAGTTCTTCTGTAAGAAACGACGAACGGGACGGGCACCAAACTGTGGCGAGTAGGACTGATCCAAGATGAACTGCTTTGCTTCATCCGTTAAGACGAGCTTGATTTGCCGGTCGTCCAAACGCTTTTGGATGTAGGCCACTTGTAGGTCTATGATATGGTAAATCTGCTCTTTCTTCAATGGGCTAAAGAGGATAATCTCATCGATACGGTTGAGGAACTCGGGACGGAAGGCTTGGTTGAGCTTAGCCGTGACTGCACTCCTTGCATTCTCGCTGATATCGCCATCGCTGTCGATACCTTCCAGGATATCTTGAGACCCGATATTGGACGTCATGATGATAATCGTATTCTTGAAGTCCACAGTCCTACCTTGGTTGTCGGTCAAGCGACCGTCATCCAAGACTTGAAGCAGGATATTAAAGACATCGGGATGGGCTTTCTCGATCTCATCGAATAAGACGACGGAGTACGGCTTTCTCCTTACCGCTTCAGTCAACTGACCACCTTCTTCATAGCCGATGTAACCGGGTGCAGCACCAATCAGTCGGGACACGGAATACTTCTCCATGTACTCTGACATGTCGATACGAATCATATTGCGTTCATCGTCGAACATGGCCTCCGTTAGGGCTTTTGCCAGCTCTGTTTTACCGACACCGGTGGGACCTAAGAAGATAAAACTACCAATTGGTTTGCCTTCGTCTTTCAGGCCGGATCTAGCACGGATGATAGCTTCGGACACGGCTTGGACAGCCTCGTCTTGACCAACGACTCGCTTGCCGAGGATGGCAGGCATCTGGAGAATTTTCTCCCTTTCCGTTTCCACAAGTCGAGATACGGGGACGCCGGTCCATTTAGAGACAACTTCGGCGACTTGCTCTTCGGTAACTTCCTCTCGAGCGGCATCTTCCTCTTCAGCGAGGCGGCGGTTACTTTCTTCCAACCTTACATTAAGTTCGACCAACTTACCATAGCGTAACTCGGAAACTCTGGCCAAGTCGTAATTACGCTCAGCCTCTTCAATTTCATGCTTGGTCTGGTCGATTTCTTCCTTAATTTTCGTTTGGCTCTCTAAGGCTTCCTTGCTATTTTGCCACTGGATGAAACCTTGATTGTACTCTTCGTTGAGATTGGCTAACTCTTCCTCAATATCTTCCAGCCGTCTCACGGAAGAAGCTACCGTTTCTTTCTCCAAAGCTGCCTTTTCAATCTCTAGCTGGAGGATGTGGCGACGCATGTCATCCAGCTCTTGAGGCATGGAGTCCAACTCGGTACGAACCATAGCGGCAGCTTCGTCCATTAGGTCGATGGCTTTATCCGGCAAGAAACGGTCCGTAATGTAGCGGTCGGAAAGGGTTGCTGCTGCGATGATAGCATTATCCGAAATACGAAGGCCATGATGCAGCTCATACTTCTCCTTGATTCCCCGAAGGATGGACACGGTATCTTCCACGCTTGGCTCGGGGACCATAACCTTCTGGAAACGACGCTCCAAAGCGCCGTCCTTTTCGATATACTCCCGGTATTCATTAAGTGTGGTGGCACCGATCATTCGAATTTGACCACGGGACAAGGCTGGTTTCATGAGGTTGGACGCGTCCATGGCCCCATCTGTCTTACCCGCACCGACGATTAAGTGGAGCTCATCGATGAACATGATGATTTCTCCGTCGGATTCTTCAACTTCCTTAAGGACTGCTTTGAGTCGCTCTTCAAATTCTCCGCGATACTTGGCACCTGCGATGAGTTGACCCATATCTAAGGAGAAGATGATGACGTTTTTTAATCCATCAGGCACATCCCCATTTACAATTCGTTGGGCAAGGCCTTCGACGACTGCGGTTTTACCGACACCGGGATCACCGATCAGAACAGGATTATTCTTGGTCCTCCGGCTGAGGATACGGACGACGTTTCGAATCTCGTCCTCCCTTCCAATAATGGGGTCCATCTTGCCCGATCTGGCCAACTCGGTGAGGTCGCGGCCGTACTTCTCCAAGACATTATCCGTCTCTTCAGGATTGTCTGTCGTCACTTTCTTGCTACCTCGAACAGCCTCCAGACTTTGCATGAACCCTTGCCGGCTGATGCCAAACTCAGTGAAGAACTTCTCCGATGGGATATTCTTCTCACCTAGCAAAGCAAGATAGAGGTGTTCTACGGAAATATAGCTGTCGCCCATTTTCGCTGCCTCATCTTCTGCCTTCATTAAGACTCTCTGGAAGACTGCATTAGGATAAACTTGGCTCGCTCCTTGCTGCCTAGGTAAATCTTCAACTGCTTGTCTGACGCGGTTGCGATAGCTTGCCACGTCGATATTCTTTTGTTGTAATACCTTGGAGATGAGTCCATCAGAATCCACTAATAAAGCGTAGTGGAGATGCAAATCGTTGAGCTCGGGATTTGCATTCTTGATGGCCATCTTCTGGGCATCCTGTATTGCTTCTAAACTTTTTTGTGTAAAGTTTTGATTTTCCATATTACTTACCTCCTAACTCATACAAACGTGCATAGATTTCTTTTTCATCATCACTTAATTCTTTTGGATTGTTAATCATCATTTCTAAGTAGAGGTGGCCCCTCTGCTTTTTATCGATTAAGCCTTTGTTGGCCATTCGTATTCTCTGACCCGATTTTAAGCCCTCAGGTATCGTAATGTTAAATGTTCCTGCAACAGTCTTTACCTTTTTCTTGCCACCAAAATAGGCTTCCCAAGGCAAGACATCCACCTGTTGGACTATGTCGGCACCCTCCAGTTTATCCCTAGTTTTAATGTTGATCTTTACATACAGGTCACCGGCTATACCGAACTTGTCCGCCTTTAACTTCACCTTTTTTCCATCGGTGATGCCTTCAGGCCACTTGACCAACACCTCGTGGCTTTCCCCGTTTAGGCTCAGGGACATGGTCTTCTCGCCGCCCTTATAGGCTTCGGTTAAGGTGATATCCAAACTGGTATCATATCTAGGTCTGCTTGGTTGTCTGGCTGAGGAAAAGGGATTGCCACCGTACGAACCGCCAGAATAGGAAGATCCCCCAAAGATATCGCCAAAAGGTGAACCCGATCCGAAGATCAGGTCATAGAAAGCCGAATTCCCACTTGACCCCGTTTGATAGCTATAAGTTCCGTTACTACCAAAACCAAAATCACTAGGATCAAAGTTTTGGCCACCGGTAAAGTCATAGTTGGAACCGAAAGTATCGTATTTCTTTCGTTTTTCCTCGTCGCCCAAAACCTCGTAGGCCTCGTTAATATCTTTAAATTTATTGGTTAATTCTTCATCATCTGGGTGCAAGTCAGGGTGATATTCTTTAGCTAACTTGCGATACGCACGCTTAATCTCACTGGCGCTCGCCTTTTCGTCTACGCCCAGTATTTTATAATAATCTTTATATTCCATTTGCACCCTCCTTTATCAATAAACGTCAAAGATATATTGACCATCTTTGACTTATGTCTATCTTACCACCTTTTAGCACTCTTGTCAACGGAGTGATAAAAGAATCTATGCATGAAAAACGACTGTAGAATCTTGATTCTACAGCCGTTCCTAAGGTTATTGATTACCTATTGTACTTGCTTTACGCCGTCAGCTACGCCGGACGAAATAAACGTGGCTTCTATACTGGTATCTTTCTCATATTGCTGACCGACATAATCCTTAAAGTCTTCCATTCCCTCATCTTTGACGATGGCAATGGCACAACCGCCAAAACCTGCACCCGTCATTCTGGCACCTAGGCATGCGGGGTGGTCATTGGCATGCTTCGTTATCGCATCCAAGTAGGGTCCGGTTACTTCATACAAGTCTCTCAGCGAGTCGTTGGATTGCTTTAACAGGTTGCCCAGCTCTTCGATGTTTCCACTGGCCAGAGCATCCACTGCTTTAGCCACCCGGTCATTTTCCATAATGGCATGGCGAGCTCGATTACGGACAACGGGCGATTCGATATGGTCCAATAAATCAAGGTCTTCAAGGCCATAGTCACATAGGGCTTCAGCCGGCTTCACCTTTTGCAAAATGGCTAAGGCTTCGTCGCACTCCCTTCTCCGCTCGTTGTATTTAGAATCCTTAAGCTCTCTTCGGTAGTTGGTGGACATGATGACCAAACTGTTGTCCCCTAGCACAAAAGGATAATAGCTGTATTCCAAAGTGCCGGTGTTCAGGAGCATAGCATGGTCCTTCTTACCGAGGGCAATGATGAATTGGTCCATGATACCGGTATGCAAACCGATAAAGTCGTTTTCTGTACGCATCCCAATCTTTACCAAGTCTACCTTGTCAATCTTTCCTTCGTTGTAAAGAAGGTTGAAGATTTCGCCCAGTAATAACTCTAGTGATGCAGATGAGGATAGCCCTGCTCCGTTGGGAATGTTGCCTTCCAGATAGATGTCGGCTCCGCCAACGAGATGGCCCGCTTCTTCGATATATTTGGCCACACCAAAGGCGTAGTTCATCCAGCCATTACCCTCGTCGCAGACCTGGGGCAAAGGAAAGTCAAATTCGCCACCCAGCTCAAAATTTCCGCTGATTAAGCGAAGCTTGTTGTCATCATTCTTTCGGGCAACGGCAAAGGTGCCAATTTCAATGGCACAGGGAAGCACAGAACCGCCATTGTAATCAATGTGCTCCCCGATGACATTCACCCGGCTGGGGCTAAAGACCTGGATCGGCTCATAAGAAGAGGGGCCATAAGCCTCATCAAATTTTTTACGCAGTGCATCAAACATCGTGGTTTTCCCTAAAACGATCATATGCTTCTCTAAGTTCTACCGCACACTCTTCGACGACCTTGGGATTAGTCTTCGCCCAAAGGGCTGTCTCACTGGAGGCATTCCATTTAATTGAGTTCTTGCCTCTGAGTGGTGGGAAGAACTTGACGTTAAAGTGGTAGTACTTGTCGGCATCCTGGTAGTCCTCGCTGTGAAGAGGCTCCTGATAGATGCCCATCATATAGGGGAAGGGCCTGTCAAACAAGGTATCGTAGGTGCCCAACAAGTCGCGAAGGATCTGGGCGAAGTTCTTCTTGTTCTCTTCGCTAAAGTCCGCAAAACTGTGAAGATTTCCTTTGGTGACAATGTAGCAACCATAAGGATAATCGGTGTAGAAAGGAAGGAAGACGACAAAGTCATCGTTCTCCATTATCACCCGGTCCTTCAGCCTAATCTCTTCATCGCGGATCTTGAGCATCAGGCTCTCGCCATGTTCTTCATAGTAAGCCTTAGAATTATCGTATTCGACTCTTGCCCGTTTAGGCATATAGCCGTAAGCATAAATCTGGCCATGCGGGTGGGGCTGGGTCGTTCCAACTTCTTCTCCCCTATTCTCAAAAATCAGAATATTCTTGACCTCGGGAATCTGGGCAAGTTCCTCGTAGCGCTCTTGCCATAAATCGACAAGCTTCTCGATATGAGGCAAGGGCAGTTCCCACAGACTGGCAGTGTGGTCCGGCGAATACAGGATGACTTCACACCGACCATAAGCCTTCTTTGTATGGTACAAATCGCTATCGATCTCATAAGGGTCGTCAGGATTTTCCTTCATCGATGGCCAATCATTGTCATACTTGAGGACGTCATAGTCATCGGGCACCTTACCGGAACCTGGACAAAAGGCGCAGTAGTCCTTGGGCATGTCAGGCCTGCTCTGCCTGTTGCCTGCTACAATGGTGTAATCATCAATTAGGGGGTTATATCTAAATTCAGCCATGTGGCCTCCTCTACATTTCATCAATCGCGATCGTTATCGTCCATTGATCGGTAGCACCTGCTTCGATCTCCTTCACCTTGCCATTGGCTCTTGCTTTTTCCAAGGAGTCATAAAAGCCATTACACGGTTCGATACCAATATTCTGTTCGCCTTGGTAACCACCGGTGGTAATCCAGATGCCCAAGTAGGGGTTCTCTTCTGGATTGAAGCTAACGGTATAGCGGAGCTTCTCCTTAGGATAGGTTAAGCTTACCCAGCCCTCTTCAATGGGGTCAGTGAAATACCACTTATAGGTGGAATCCTTCTCGAAGGCGCCCAAGTCGTGTAAAGCCGGAAATTCATCCGCATTTTGGACGTTGATGACATTTCTTAGGGCTTCCGGAAAGTCGAGTCGAGTGGCCTCATCGAAATTATTCAGCCCATGGAAAGTCCACAAATAAAAGTGGGAAACTGCATCAAGATTTTTTACGGTATACGTCAGCGTGATTTGATTTTCATCAAGACTCGTTCTTCTGCGAAATTCTAAGGGCATGGAGGTCAAGGTTACCCAAGCTTCTTGGGCGTTCCCTTCAATTCTCTCATCCCAAGGAATCGACCAAACGTCACCATGATCCACTAGGTCCTTGCCGGTGATTTCGTAATGGCAGGGATCAATCGTAGGAAGACAATCGATGATGCCCGCTCGTGGGCCATTAGAGAAGTCGTCCCCATAGGTTGGTGCATGCAGGATTTCTCGGCTTGGTTGGAAGACAAATTCGAAATCTCTTTTCTTGTGGATGATGGACGAAATCATGTTGCCCAGTTCAGGAAGAATCTCTACGCGCAAGTGGTCATTTTCTAAAGGAGTAACTTTCCAGTTACTCCTTGAATAAGCGTTTTTCATTATTTCTTCTTTAGATATTTGATGGTATCAACGGCTACCGCAAAGATTATCAAGGCACCCTTGATAACTTCCTGCCAATAGGAAGGTACGCCAAGGAAGACCAATCCGTAAGTGATGACGTTTAGGATTAGAGTACCTACGACAACACCCGAGATAGAACCGACACCACCGGAGAAGGAAACACCACCGATAACGCAGGCGGAAATTGCATCAAGGTCATAGTTCAAACCGGTTCCTGTGTTTACCGAACCGATACGAGCACCCTCAAGGAAACCGGCGATACCATAGCAAATACCGGAGATGAGGAAGATTAGCATAATATTACGTTCAACGTTAATACCGGAAACTTCAGCAGCTTCCTTGTTGCCACCGATGGCGAACATGTTTTTGCCTAGTGTTGTCTTATTCCACACTATCCACATGATCAAGGTAATGACTAAAGCGTATATGGCAAGGGCAGGGAACTGCACACTTCCGATCGTAATCTTCGCGTTTACGAAGTTAGTGTAGCCCTCGGAAAGTTGACCGATAGGTTGGGGACCGTTAGGGTTAGCATTGATATAGGCCTGAATCAAACCGTAAGTAATCAATTGAGTACCGAGGGTGGCAATAAATGCGTGAAGTTTGAGTTTCGCTACACCAAAACCGTTAAATAAACCGAGAAGTCCACCGGCGAGCATTGCTGCAAGTAAACCTACGATGAGATGTTGTTCTTGTAAATCAGGGAAAAACTTAGCGATGGCCCCTGTTCTCTGTAGTAAGGAAGCCGCGATAACAGCAGTGAAGCCTGTGATACGGCCGGCTGAAAGGTCAGTTCCAGCGAGTACGATGAGGCCGGCAACACCCAAGGCAATAATCAACTTGGTAGATGCCTGACTCAAGATATTCATAAAGTTGTTGATGGATAAAAATCGAGGATCTGCAAAGATAATTCCCGCAATGATCAAAAGCATGATCACAATGAGGGCTTTATCAAGGAAGATGCTTTTTAGATTTCTTTTATTCTCTGTCTGTTGCATACTTTTCTCCTATAAATATTCTGTAGCCAGAGTCATTACCTTCTCCTGGTCTAGGTTCTCTACATCATCGATACCAGCGATGCGGCCGTTACTCATGACCATAATTCGGTCACAGATACCAAATAATTCCGGCATCTCAGAGGAAACCACGATTACCCCCTTGCCTTCGTTGGCAAGATTAATAATCAGCTGGTAGATTTCATACTTGGCGCCGACGTCGATTCCTCGAGTCGGTTCATCCAGTAAGAGAATTTCCGGCTGTGTCAACAACCAACGGCCGAAGATGACCTTTTGTTGGTTCCCACCGGACAGTGAGGAGATATGAGTTTTTAAGTTAGGTGTTTTTACCCGTAGAGACTTCACTACTTTTTCGCTGTCTTCCTTCATCAAGCCATCGCTTAGTAAGCCGGCGATCTTCTTATACTTCCGCATGTTGGCTATTGTTGAATTGAAAGTGATATTGGCAACCGGGAAAATACCCGTCGCTCTACGCTCTTCTGTAACCAAGGCAAAACCGTTTTTGATGCCATCATGACTATTATTGTTTTCAACCTTTTTGCCATGGACATAAATCTCGCCGCTATCCACTGTTCGGATACCGAATAGCGTTTCAAGAAGCTCTGTTCTTCGAGCACCTACTAAACCGGAGACACCTAAGATTTCGCCTTTGCGCAAGGTGAAGGTGGCTTCCTTTACCGTAGGCATATATTTACCGGTTAGGTTTTTCACCTCCAATAGGGTCTCACCAGGTGTATTCGTCTTTGGAGGATAGACGTGATCCAGAGACCTTCCAACCATCAAGGCAATAATCTTATCGTTGGTCATATCTTCCGACCTAGCTGTAGCCACGTACTGGCCGTCTCGTAGTATGGTAATGTAATCAGAGATTCGCAGAATCTCATCCATTTTATGGGAAATATAAATAATGCCAACGCCATTTTCTTTTAGACGCTCAATAATACCAAATAACACTTCAACTTCTTGCTCGGTTAGCGACGAAGTTGGCTCATCGAGAACGAGAATTTTCGAGTCATATGACACCGCTTTAGCAATCTCAACCATCTGTCTTTGAGCAACCGATAAGGTATTTACCTTGGCTCTTGGGTCGATATCCAAACCCAATCTATCCATGACTTCTTTTGTATACCGATACATTTCACTCTGATTAATGAGGGGCCCCCTCTTTGGAAAGCGGCCTAGCAGAATATTATCGGCAACGTCTCTTTTCAAAACTTGGTTTAACTCTTGGTGGACCATCGAGACCCCGTGGTCCATCGCCTGCTTAGGATTGGCAAACTGGGTCTTCACCCCATCGATCTTAATGCTGCCTTCATCCTCGTGGTAGATACCGAAGAGAATTTTCATTAAAGTCGATTTACCGGCGCCGTTCTCACCCATCAAAGCGTGAACTGTTCCCCGCTCTAGGGTAAAGCTGACATTGTCCAAAGCCTTAACGCCCGGGAAGCTCTTGGTGATTCCCTCCATCTCCAGCAGGATAGCTTTCTCTTTTTTATCTTCCATATTTGCTCCTCTGCTCAACTACATGAAAAAATCTGAGGCGACTTGCTGCCTCAGATTTTCCAATGTTCGTTCTTATTTTACCTTTTCGTATGGAATTCTCACTGAGTTCTTTAGGTCGTCTTCAAAAATCTCATAGTCAGTGCCGTCTAACCAATCTCTGCCGTCCATCCTGTTTCTGATGAGGGCTGTGACTGCATTTGCCATACCTACGTTATCTTGCTTAACTGTACCAGCCATGCCACCGCTCTCAACTAATTGTAAAGCTGCATCGATAGCGTCTACGCCGTATACTGGGATATAGTTTGCTTCATCGTCGCCGTTGAAACCAACTTGTTGTAATGATTCGATAGCACCTTGGGCCATAGTATCGTTGTTAGAGAAGATAACATCGAGGTCATCGGGGAAGCGTTGCATCCAAGCATCAACCGCTGTCTTCGCTTGCGCTGTGTCCCAGTTAGCTACTTGGTTACCAAGTTCTTCTACTTCTACGCCAGATTCTTCTACCGTCTT
Source organism: uncultured Peptoniphilaceae bacterium (assembly GCA_964394795.1). Taxonomy (GTDB): domain Bacteria; phylum Bacillota; class Clostridia; order Tissierellales; family Peptoniphilaceae; genus CAYFUF01. Next base: position 41,729 of record CAYMYX010000003.1, on the reverse strand, counting down.
AACTGCATATTCAGTTCTTGCTTGTGCTTCTGGGTTATCTAAACCACCGTGAAGGATACCGTACTGAACTTTTCCGTCACCGTTTCTGTCCCAGTTTTCGTTGCCTTCCATGTATTCGATGAACATTTCGCCTTGCATAACACCAGCGTCAGGAGCGTTGGTTCCTACAAAGATAGTAGAGTCTGTGCCTTCGAAGGAAGCGGTCATATCTCTGTTAATGAAGAGGTAAGGAATACCGGAATCTTCTAGCGTTTGAAGGAAAGTTGGCGCTGCGTTAACGTCTACGATGTTTACGACGATGCCGTCAACTTCTTGAGCAATAACGTTGTTCAATTGGTCAGTTTGTGTAGCTACGTCATTTTTACCATCATGGAATTCGTATTCGATATTGTTGTCTGCTGCAACTTCTTGCATAGCATTACGAACAGTACCCATGTAAGTGTCAGTTCCGTCATAAAGAAGGACAGCGACTTTCTTAGCTTCGCCTTCAGTAGTGTCTTCGCCTTCTGTAGTGCTTTCTTCCGTTGTTGTTTCAGATGTTTCAGTTGTAGCTTCGCCTGAGTCTGTGCTTGCTGGTGCATCGTCAGCTTCACAAGCAGCTAGTGCAAACACCATAACTAAGGCTAGTAAAAGAGTAATCAGTTTTCCAGTTTTTTTCATATATTCCTCCTAATTTGTTGTCTAATTAGAATAGTAGCAAAAGGTTTTCAGGTTGTCAAAATGTATTAAAATAAACGAAAGATTTTCTATTAGCAAACCATGTAAATATCTAGTTTTTACTACCACAAAGCAAAGATGTTCATAAAGAAAACCGTTTTCTTATCCGCGTTATCAAGATGCTTTTTCATTGTTGCAAAACGTAAAAATCCCCTTCATCTGATGAAGGGGATTCAGTCAACTCCGATAAGCACTTTATTACGAACCGAATATCGGCGTGAGAAAACTCATTATTACTTTAGTGGCAACTACAGCCACCGTTATCGATATGATTATTCCGACCACGATACCTAAGGCTCCTCCGGTCAGCTTCTTGCTCTGCTTCTTGATGTGACCTCTAGGGCCAGGAGGAATAATTTCTGCCTCGTCATTAGGCGATGTCGCATAATCGATCTGCTCTTGGGAGTAAGGATTCTCGGTTTCACCCAAGGTTTTCTTACTGGCTTCGACAAACATGGTCATGATGCTTTCCACCCCAAGTTCCTTCAATCGAAGTTGCTCATCGTTCGTGTTGACGGTATAAGGAATGAGTTTCATTCCCTGGGCGTGGGCACTTTCAATGAAATCGTCATGGAGGCTAGCTAAAGTTGGTATGATGGCGTCAACCTTCATCTCTACCGACCGAGCGAGAACCTCGTCCGTGGCATTGCTTATCTCCCAACCCACTTTAGCTTGAGGCCAATTTCTCTGGATATCTTCGATGGAGGATTCTCTCTTGGAAGAAATAAGGACCCGATCAAACATATCAAACTTTTTGACCAGTTCCATGGCTGCATTCTCTAAACCGGGATAGTAAAACTTTTGGTTTTGGATGGAAATATTGGTAACGACTGGCAGACCACTCGACCAAGTTAGGTACTCCTCCAAAGTTAGCATATGCTGGCGGTCGCCCTTGTAGGTCCCTTTGATCTCATAATTCTTCAGGTCCTTCAGATTGTGGTGGCGAACGAAACCAACGCCATTGGTCATCCGGGATAAGGAGTCGTCATGGATGACGACAATCTGCTTGTCTCTGGAAAAATGGATGTCTAACTGGATGCCATCAGCTCCTGCTTCAATTGCTTTTTGGAATGATAACATCGTATTTTCAGGGTAATTACCGGAATATCCCCGATAGGCAAAGATTTTCATTCTTCTTCCTCCAGCTGCATCTGCAGCTCCAACCACAAGTGGCTTTTGTTTTCGATTTCTTCTTCTATTTTTTCTATCTGGTCTTGGTGTTCTCTCGCCTTCACGTGGTCAGCATAAACTTCAGGCAAGTAGGATGCCTCTATTAAGGATTCCATCTCTTTGGTCAACTCATCGATTTCTTTTTGCAAATCTTTCACCTGAACCCGAAGCTGGCGAATTTCTTTCTGAGCTAAGCGCTTCTTTTTCTCTTCCTTCTTCTGCCTAGTCTTATTTTCGTACCGGCTTTCTTCCTCGACCTGCTGACCTAATTCGACTTGTCTCATGTAGTCATCGTAGTTGCCTAAATAGGACCTTATGCCATCCTGTGAAAGATGAAGTATCCGTTCACATACCGTGTTCAAGAAGTAGCGGTCATGGCTGATGACCAGGATAGTCCCCTCGTAATCAATGAGGGCTTCTTCCAGTATCTCTCGGGATTCGATATCCAAGTGATTGGTGGGCTCATCTAGTAGTAGGAGATTTGCTGAGCTTAGCATCAACTTGAGCAAAGCTAGGCGAGCTTTCTCCCCTCCCGACAGGTCGCCGACCAACTGAAAGATATCGTCGCCGGTGAACTGGAACTTGGCCAAATAGGACCTGACCTCATAATGGTTGAGGCGTGGATACCGGTCCCAAAGTTCATCCAAGACGGTGTTCTCATCGGTCAGGCTCGTTTGCTCTTGGTCAAACCAAGCGGCTTTTACGGCAGTTCCGATAGCTACTCTACCGGCATCCGCCTCTTCTTCACCTAGCAAAATGCGAAAGAGGGTGGTCTTACCCGTTCCGTTATCTCCGATAAGGCCAACCCGTTGACCTCGATATAAGTTAAAGCTGGCATCCTCGAAAAGTTTATTCTCATCGAAGCTTTTCGCCAACCCTTCCACGGTAAGAACATCTTCCCCGCTTTCATACTTAGGTTTCAGTTGGAAGTTCATGTGCTGGTCTTCACCGGCAGGAGCATCGATCAATTCCATCTTATCTAAAAGCTTTTGTCTGGACCTGGATTGGGATATTCCCCTTTTCCTTTTCGATCCGCCCAAACGAGATAAGCGGTCGATGATTTCCTTTTGCCTTTCCACTTCCTTTTGTTGGTTGTCATAAGCGTGGCGGAGGGTCTCTAAATCTTTTTTCCTTCGCATCGTATACTCCTTATACCCACATGGGTAGGCATGGAGTTTTTGGTGTTCAATAAGGAAGATATTGTTGACAACCTTATCTAAAAAGTAGCGGTCGTGAGAGATTAAGAGGATGGCCCCTCTAAAATCATTAAGGAAGGCCTCTAGGAATTCAATGGCGTGGCGGTCCAAGTGGTTGGTTGGCTCGTCTAAAAGTAGCAAATCGGGACGACCTAGGAGCATGATGGCAAGTTCCAACCTGGATTTTTCGCCGCCTGATAGGTGGTTTACCTGAGCGGTAAACTGGCTTTCATCAAAGCCCATCCCCTTTAACATTCCACGAATCTCCGACTGGTAGGATAAGCCGCCCTCTTCCTCGAAACGGTCCGTCAGCTTGTGGTACCGGGCTAGGACTTGAGCCAAACGGTCCTCATCGTCAGCATAATCGGCCATCTGTTTTTCTAAAGAAGCCAATTCCTCTTCAATTTCAAAGGCTCGCCAGTAGGCGGTTTTACATTCCTCGTAAACCGTCCGCTCCGATTCGATATGGACATTCTGCTTGAGATAACCTATGCGGAGGTCACCACTTCGGTACACTGAGCCAGTGTCGGGCTCTAAGTCACCAGCGATAATCCGCATCAAGGTTGTCTTTCCGCTACCGTTCTGCCCAATTATCCCCACTTTATCTTTTTCGTTTACGATAAATTGGATGTCTTCCAGAATTGGGCGGATGCCATAATTCTTGGATATATTTTTTGCAGTTAATTGGGCCATATTCTCTCCTAACAAAAAATGGGTAGATTTCTCTACCCATTTTATCACTCATTTTCAGTTCGAGAAAGGTACTACTTGGTACCCTTATAGTCGTTGATGTTGCCAATATAATAAATTAAGGTATATAGGCTCTCATCGAGATGGACGTTCTCTAGGACAACGCCTTCTGGTAGATTGATATCTACCGGAGCGAAGTTCCATACGCCCTTTACACCAGCTTCCACAGCAAGGTCAGCAAGCTCTTGAGCTGCTTCCTTAGGTGTTGTGATCGTCAGGATATCAACGTTGTTATTCTTGACGTACTCTGGAAGATCTTCAATAGGTTGTACCGTTAAACCGTTGACGTCACTTCCGATCTTTCTCTCGTCAGCATCGAATAATGCTGCAATCTCAAAGCCCGAATCTTTGAAAAGCTCCGAGTAACGAATTGCTTGGCCCATTCTTCCCGCACCGGCAATAACCATCTTGTACTTTTGATCAAGACCGATGATTCTTGCTAATTGTTCCTTTAGTTTGCTTACGCTGTAGCCGTAACCTTGTTGGCCGAAACCACCAAAGTGGTTCAAGTCCTGGCGGATTTGAGAGGCTGTAAAGCCTGTAATCTCGCTTAGGTTCTGAGAGGAAATTCTAACGATTCCTCGATTTTCAATCATAGTGATATAACGATAATACTTTGGTAAGCGTCTTATGACGGCGCTTGAAATTGCCTTGCCTTGATTCATCTTCTCCTCCAATAAAACAGTCAACATTTATTTAAATTTGTTTTCTTACCGAATTTCTACAAAACATTTACCCCTTTTGGGTGATGTGTTTGTATTTTCTCAACGAATTTGGTTATTGACTAGACATTTTGCAGACATTTGTCTATAACGATGATATATTACCCGCAAAAAGTTTGTGTAGTCAATTTGTTATTCTTACCTAGTATAATAAATATTCTTGTGGCTGACAACTATTTATCATAATATTTGTTCTGTATTAGAAGTTCGTCTTTGAACATAAAGCGGCTGATGATTTGCCAAAGGATGGCTAGGATTGCCGTAACAAAGGTATACAGCATCATCATCTGGTAGAATCGATCGCTGAGAAAGATCGTGAAGTGTGACAAGTCAATGATGATACTCTTCCATAAAGTAGTTAATGGCGTTACGCTGGCGAATAAGAAGAGCGCTTGGAAGATGGTGACTACAACCTCATACCCTGTTGCTCGCTTGTCAGTGAGACAAGAAAAAACGCTGACCAAATTAGTAACCCAAGCAAGTATCAGAAAGATATAAATAAAGATAAGGACAATGCGATAGGTGTCCAGATTTTGAAAACCGGACCCATTCATCGCGATATAGAGAACGGCTAGCAAGACAACCAAAGGCATGAGGGAGAAAAATGCTAAGCGTGTCCATATCAACCTTTTGGGTTTGGTCGGCTCTTCATTTTGATGATACTCATCTCCATACATGCTTCTATATTTTTCACTGTAGGAAGGTTGCGTCCATTGGCCTTCCTGTCTACCATCATTTACCATAAACAAATCCTTTCCCGCACGTTAAAGTAAAGGTGAGAATAGACGAGAAATTGGCTCCCGAATCTTTTGAATAAGAGACCTTTGCTCGTACATCTCTTCGGTTAATAAACTGCTATTTTCCACATCGATAGCAAACTGCTCTCGGAGTTCCAGATTGACTTCGTAAGAATAGATTATTTCGGATGCCTCAAAATTTAGGGAGAAGGACCTTTCATCCAAATTGGCGGAACCAACCATGGACAGGATATCGTCAACAATCATGACCTTAGCATGGAGGAAGCCGTTCTCGTATCGATAGATTTTCGCCCCGTGCTTAATGAGCTCGCCGGCATAGGAAGTGGTCGCCCAGTAGATAATGGGGTGGTCGGGTTTGTCCGGAATCATAATATTTACCTCTACTCCCTGGTTGAGGGCAAGCAACAAGGTATCCATGAAGGCGATATCCGGTACTAAGTAGGGGGTCTGAATGATGATGGAATGCTTGGCGATAGAAATCATCTTCATCATCGCGTACTTGATATTGTCGTAAGTAGTATCCGGTCCGGAGGTAATCAGCTGCATTGGTGCATTACCCTCAATGTAGGGGTGCATCTGAATCTCAGGCTCATCCTCAGGATCTTTGCCGGAAGCGTGGTACCAGTCTTGGAGGAAGCGGATTTTTAGTTCGGAGGTTCCCTCACCTTCGATGCGGAGATGGGTGTCTCTCCAGTAGCCAAAGCGTTTGTTTTTGCCTAGGTACTCGTCGCCTACATTGAAACCACCGATATAGCCGATGTAATCGTCGATGATAACTAACTTTCTATGGTTACGATAGTTCATTCGTAGATTGAAGTGCTTAAGTATGGATGGGAAGAAGATGGCAACTTCGATGCCGTAAGCTTCCATGGTCTCCATATCTCTATCCCTTAACGACCTTCCACCAAAGGCATCGACAAGGAAGCGTACATGAACTCCTCTTTGGGCGGCCAAAATTAAGTGGTGCATGACCCTCTTGCCCAAATCGTCAGAGCTCATAATGTAATATTGAATGCATATGGATTCTTCCGCACGGTCGATATCGTCGCAGAGTGAGTCGAATTTTTCGTGTCCATCGAAGAACAACTTCCAGTCGTTCTGATAGGAAATTACACTGTGGTCAACATTTAAGGCGAATGTCGCCAATTCAAAATAGTCTTCATAGGTGGAACCGGAAAACGTCATATTGACTTCTTCGATTTCCGCCACCTGTTGGGCTGTCAGCTCTCTGATCTTCTCATCCTGACTTTCCTTCAGGCGGAACATATTACTCCTTCTGGTATCCGCTCCGATGAGTAAGTAGAAGAAGAAACCACCGATGGGTAGGAGGGCCATAACCATGACCCACATCATCGTCGATCTTGCAGGTCGATTTCGTCCCCAGAAGATAATCACGATGATTAATATAAAGTTGATAATAAAGACTATTCTAGAAATCTCTATTCCTTCTAAGAACATTTCTCACCTATTTCTGCTTTTTCTTTGCCTTATATCGTAGGTTTGTATCAAGTATCTCCTTGCGCAAACGGAGTTGATCAGGAGTCACCTCGATCAGCTCATCGGTTTCGACAAATTCCATCATCTGTTCCAAGCTTAATTCGATTGGCGGCGTCAATTTCAAGGCGTCATCGGAAGAGGAAGACCGAATGTTCGTCTGAGCTTTCTTCTTGCCGACATTGACTTCCAAATCAATACCTTTGGGATTCTCGCCTACGATTTGTCCTTCATAGATATCTTCGCTCGGTCCAATGAAAAGATTGCCCCGCTCTTGAGCAGAGTTTAGACCGTAGGAAGTAGAAACTGTCGTTTCTGATGCGATAATGGAACCTACGTTTCGTTTAGGGATTTCGCCCTTAAAAGGCTCGTAGCCGTGAAGTTCACTGTTCAGGGTGCCTGTTCCCCTCGTGTCGGTTAACAATTGCTGTTTGTAGCCGATGAGACCTCTAGCGGGGACAAGGAAGACCAGACGGGTGAAGCCTGATGCGGAGGTTGATATCTCCAGAAGCTCTCCCTTACGTTGGCCTAAAGCCTGAATGACGGCTCCGGAATATTCCTGGTCGACATCGACTGTCGCCCGCTCTATCGGCTCAACGGTCCTTCCCTCTTCATCTTTTTTATAAAGCACTTCGGGTTTGGATACTTGGAACTCGTAGCCCTCTCGGCGCATGTTTTCAATTAATACGGATAAGTGGAGCTCTCCTCTGCCGGAAACCTTGAATTCATCAGTCTTATCAGTTTCCTCGACTCGTAAGCTCACGTCGGTTTCCAGCTCTTTAGCCAAGCGTCCGCGAAGGTGACGTGAAGTGACGTACTTACCTGATTGGCCGGCAAAAGGTGAGTCATTGACAGAAAAGCGCATGGCTAATGTGGGTTCCGAAATCTTCAAGAAAGGTAGCGGAGTGGTGTCCTCGGGCGAGCATAAGGTGTCCCCGACTTCAATCCCTTCTACGCCGGAAACGGCGATGATAGACCCCACCGAGGAGTGCTCTACCGGGACTCTATTTAGCCCTTCAAATTCCAAGACCTTGGTCACGCGAATCTTCATGTGCTTATCCGGGTTGTTGTAATTGGTGATGACGGCTTCGTCATTGGCGGAAATGTGGCCTTGGGCAATCTTCCCGATACCGATTCTACCGACAAAGTCATTGTAGTCTGATGTAGAAATAAGCAGCTTGAAGGGCAAATCTTCTTCTCCCGTTGGAGAAGGGATATATGAGACGATTCCCTTCAAGAGGGGGGCCATATCTCCGCCTTTGACCAGCATCTCGTCACTTGCCCAACCACTCTTGGCCGAGGCGTAGATAACGGGAGAGTCCAGGTATTCCTCCGGTGCATCGAGGGAAATGAAGAGGTCCAATATTTCATCCTGAACTTCCTCAACTCTGGCGTCGGCTCGGTCAACCTTGTTGATGCAGATCAACGCTGGAAGCTCTAGCTCAATTGCCTTTCGAAGAACAAACTTTGTTTGAGGCATTGGTCCTTCAAAAGCATCGACTACGAGGACGACGCCATCGCACATCTTCAGAACGCGTTCGACTTCGCCACCAAAATCGGCATGGCCCGGCGTATCGATAATATTGATCTTATAATCTTTATAATAAATAGCCGTATTCTTGGAAAGAATGGTTATGCCCCGCTCCCGTTCCAGGTCGTTGGAGTCCATAACCCGGTCGGTAACCTCTTGGTTAGCTCGAATAGTACCACTGCTCTTCAAAAGAGCGTCTACCAATGTCGTCTTACCGTGATCAACGTGGGCGATGATTGCTATATTTCTAATCTTCTCTTTATTCATTACTTCCTCTATCTAAAGCAGCTCATTTCTGGTCACCTGAGCTGTTAACATAAATTATGGCAACCATCTTGATTATTTTAACATATCAAAGTATAAAAAAAGCAGAAGGTTAGCGTTTCTGCTGAAAACAGCCCACTTTCCTTCTGGTTTTTGCTTGACTCATTTTTATAATTGCTCGTATCAATTTTTTTAAAACATTTGCTTAACGATACAACGTGCAGTATATATTTGTGTCTTCTATGCGAAACTCATCGCATAATGCTTTTACTATTTTTAACCCTCTGCCTGAACAAGATAAATTCTCCGGGTTCATTTTGAAATCCTGGATCCCAATTCCTTTTCCTTCATCGCTTACCACTACATTGATTGCTGTAGGGTTCACGACTAAGTCAAGGCTAACGAATTTCCTTCTGTTGTTCTCATTCCCGTGCTCACAACCGTTGATCATCAGTTCACTGAGGATGAGACGTAGATCCATAAGTTGTTCCTTATCCAGCCGGGAGCTAAGCTTATCAATGATGTCGGCAACAAGGCTGCTGACCGTAGCGATTTCGCTTACGACATTGCCTGAGTAGATATAAGGCATGTTATTCTCCCTTCTTTCGTTTCTCATATCTGTTTAGCTCTGTTATTATTCATTTTAATTCATTTATTGTTATCGGCTCACAGCCCAGTAGTCTTTGGTTTGCTTGCTACTGCTACTTTGAGACCAATAATTTAGTAGATTTTCACATCCCATAATTACCCAAGTCCGTGGCTAATTAACGGTTAATCAGAATTTACCGAGAAGATACTGTTAAAAAAGATTTTTTTCAGTTATAATAGATTCAGACTGTGTCGCAATAGTCAAATAAGAATATGGAGGTACTTAAATGCAAAAATATGTATGTACAGCATGTGGTTACGAATATGATCCTCAATTAGGCGATCCAGATAATGGCGTTGACCCAGGAACAGCTTGGGAAGATGTACCTGAAGATTGGGTATGCCCACTTTGTGGAGTTGGCAAAGACCAATTCGAAGCAGTTGCCTAAGTAAACATGAAAAGCTCCCTTTACAGGGGGCTTTTTTCATTGCCAAAATTTGCCATAGAATCGGCTGAAAAGCCCAATTCTTATAGAAATTTAATGTCTTGTATCAGAACCAAATGTGTTAGCTGTGCTATACTCTAAGAAGTAACCTTATCTGCATTGTTAAGGATGATTTGGAGGAGTTTCAATGAAAATTTTACTGACTAGTGACCATAATCCAACTTCAGTCAATGGCGTTATTGTCTCTGTACTGAATTTAAAAATGGAGCTAGAAAAAAGAGGTGAAGATGTAAAGTTGCTCTGTCTCTCTCCCACCAAAGAAAGTTATGTTGAAGGAAATATCTACTACGTAGGTTCTATCTCCTTCAAGATTTATCCCGATGTAAGAGCTGCTTTCAACCAATTCCACCCCTTTATTGAGGAATTGATCGACTGGTGTCCGGACATTATCCACTCCCAGTGCGAGTTTTTCACCTATTCTTTCGTCCACCGGATTGCGACGAAAACCCATGCACCTATTGTCCATACCTATCACACCATGTATGAGCACTATGTGCGCTACGTCCTCCCCATTGGTAATTGGTCGAAAATGGTTGCACCGGTTATGCGGCAACGCTTAAAAACGTCGGACGTGGTCATCGCACCGACGAGAAAAGTTCGTGACAGTCTGGTCCAAGGCAAGGTAGCGGAACTAATTCGTATCATTCCCACAGGAATAGACCTATCGAAATTCGACAGGAAATTGAGCCATGACGAGAAAAAGGAAATTTTGGATTCTTTGAATATTCCCGAAGGGGCTCGGATCTTTGGCAGCGTGGGTCGTTTGGCCGAAGAAAAGAACTATAGTGAGATTCTTTCTGCCATGAAACGCCTAATCGACAACCACGAGGATCTTTACTTGGTGTTGACCGGTGACGGAACTTACCGCAAACACTTGGAAGAGGAAGCAGAAGAGCTTGGCATCAGCCACCGTGTCCGTTTCCCAGGGATGGTCCCCGTTGATAAGGTCTTTGCCTATTACCAGATTCTGGAATTCTTCGTTTCTGCATCCGTTTCGGAAACCCAAGGTTTAACTTATATCGAAGCGCTAGCCAATGGTTTACCTGTAATCGCCAGACGGGACGGAGCAATCGATAACGTCGTCATCTCAGATAGCAACGGCTACCAATACGAGAGCGAGAAGGAG
>CAYMYX010000003.1:0-30807 GCA_964394795.1 uncultured Peptoniphilaceae bacterium | reverse complement strand
CGTCGTCATCTCAGATAGCAACGGCTACCAATACGAGAGCGAGAAGGAGCTCCTCCTTTATGTTGAGCGCATTCTAGCAGACGCCGACCTCCTCCACAAGCTCCAACAAGGCGCAATTGAGTCCCGAAGACAGTTCGGCACTGAAATCTTTGGCGAACGGGTATATCAGCTATATAAAGAGATATTAAACCGAGATATCGCACCAAAACTTGAGCGGGAAAAGTTGATTCGCAAAGTGAACCAATCAATCACTTACCGCGTGAAAAGCAGCGATGTCGGTACCTTCTATGCGACGATTCGAACAAGATTGAGCAGGCATTCTTTTGAAAGAAAACAAAGACAAACTAAGAGTCGAAAAACCGACTAAAGAAATAAAGAGGATACGAAAGAAAAGATCTTTCGTTTCCCCTTTTAAGTTGCGCCCACGAAAACAAGTCTTCAAGAACACCCGGCGAGTCGCCAACTGGCATCTTGAAGAAATAATTGCCCAGCGGGATGCAACCAGGGATAGCCAAGAGATTGAAAAGTATCGTAAGCTGATTAACATCGCTACAGTCATCGGCGTGGTTGCCGTTGTCCTTTTGGCGATCTGGGGCGGCAACCAAGGTCTGTTCACCGATCGAGAAAAAATGCGACTCCTTCTGGAACGAGCAGGTTTCTGGGCACCTCTCATCTTTGTCTTTATCCAGATTGTCCAATGCGTCATTCCCATCATCCCAGGCGGTGTTTCTCTTTTAATCGGTGTTTACGTTTTTGGGCCATGGATGGGTTTCCTCTATAACTATATCGGCATCATCCTGGGATCGACCGCAGCCTTCTTCCTTGCCCGAATCTATGGAAAAGCTTTTGTCCGTGTCATCGTTAATGAAAAAAGCTACAACAAATATATCTCCTGGTTGGATCGAAATCAGAAGAAGTTCAATGTATTCTTCGCAGTTGCCATGATCCTACCTGGCATGCCAGACGACATCATCTGTATGATTGCCGGCCTGTCTAAGATGAAAGCCAGAACCTTCATCCTTACTCTGCTGTGGACGAAAGTCCCAACGATTATTCTCTACACCTTGTTCCTAGATAAGGCCTTTGAAGGTATTCTTTCTATATTTCAATAGCATAAGAAAAGCAGCTTCACCCTAAGGGATGAGGCTGCTTTAATTTATGCACCTAAGTAAGCACTCTTGACTGACGGATCGTCCCTCAAATCGGCAGACAAGCCTTCCTTGACGACTTTCCCCGTTTCTAGAACGTAACCTCGGTCAGAAACTTTTAGAGCAAGATTGGCGTTTTGCTCAACGAGTAAAATCGTTCTTCCCTCAGCTTTTAGAATTTCAATCGTCTCGAAAATCTTATCAACGAATAATGGAGACAAACCCATGGAAGGTTCATCAAGCAATAGAAGCTTAGGCCTAGTCATCAAAGCCCGGCCCATGGACAGCATCTGCTGTTCACCGCCGGATAAGGTTCCAGCCTTTTGCTTCTTTCTCTCTCTCAAGACGGGAAACAGTCCATAGATTCGCTCCATATGAGCTTCCTCTTCCTCTTTTGTCCCATCCACTTTATAGGCTCCCATCTCCAAGTTATCTTCAACAGATAGATTGGAGAAGATTCTTCGTCCTTCTGGCACTTGGGCAATACCCATATTGGTGATCTCGTGGCTCTTGATTTTAGTGATATCTTTTCCTTCAAAGTTCACCATTCCATTTTTGATGGGAAGTAGACCGGAGATAGCCTGCAATGTTGTCGTCTTGCCGGCACCGTTCGCGCCGATTAAGCACACGACCTCTCCCTCGTTGACGGTGAGGGTAACTCCCTTAACCGCATGGATGTTCCCATAGTAGATGTTCAGGTTTTCAACAGATAATAAACTCATTCATCCTCCTCTACTGTGGTGCCCAAATAGGCGGTGATAACTTCCTCATCCTCAATAACTTCCATCGGGTTACCCTCAGCGATGATTTCGCCATGGTTGAGTACAATGAGCCGCTCACAGATACCTAAGACGAGGCTCATATCGTGCTCAATCAAAATGACGGTAATCTTAAAACGGTCCCGAATGAAACGAATGGTTTCCATCAGAGCAGCGGTTTCCGTGGCGTTCATACCGGCTGCTGGTTCATCCAACAAAAGAACGGTGGGATTGGTTGCCAGAGCTCTGGCAATCTCCAGCTTTCTTTGTGGGCCATAAGGTAAAGACCCCGCCCGCATGTCTGCAAAGCCATCCAGCCCTAAAACCTCAAGAATCTTCATCGCTCGGTCCGTTGCTTCCGCTTCTTCTTTCCAATACTTCGGTGTGCGGAACATCCCAGCAAGGATACTGTAAGTCATTTCCTGATTCATCGCCACCTTGACGTTTTCCAGCACAGAAAGATAGTCAAAGAGGCGGATATTTTGATACGTTCTGGCGATACCTTCGATGGCTAACTTATCTGGAGCTGAGCCGTTGATACGTTTGCCTTTCAGGTAAATGTCACCAACCGTAGGCGTGTAAATCCCGCTTAACATATTGAAGACGGTCGTTTTACCTGCCCCATTGGGACCGATGAGGCCTAGAAGTTCCCCTTCCTTAACCTCAACCGAGAAGGAGTTAACTGCCTGCAAACCGCCGAAGGTAATCCCTACGTTGTCACAGACTAGCGCATAGTCTTCTTTCCGATCACTCTTTTTTACTGTCTCTGCTGGCATTCTTCCCTCCCCTCTTCCTGCTAAATACTTTTTCTAAATTAAATTCGGACCTACCCATCAACCCTTCCGGCCTGAAGATCATAACAAGGATTAAGATGATGGAGTAGATGATCATCCGCCAGTCGGCAAATCCACGCAACAATTCCGGTAAGATGGTGAGGACGGTGGACGAGAGGATGGCCCCCGTAAAGGAACCCATGCCACCAAGGACAACCATGACTAGGATGTCAAAGCTCTTGTTGTAATTGAAGACATCGGCGGAGATAACGCCAATATTTTGAGCATAAATTGCGCCTGCAACACCCGCGAAAAAAGCAGAGAAGGTGAAGGCGAAAGTCTTGTATCTGGTAATTTTGACACCGCTGCTTTGGGCTGCAATTTCGTTGTCTTTAATCGCGAGGACGGCTCGGCCGTGGCGGCTGGTCATCGTCGAGTACATGACCACTATACAGAAGGCGGTGACAAGGAAGATAATGGGGATATCGTTCATTCGGGGAATACCGGCTAAACCCTGAGCCCCACCTGTAATCTCTAGATTCTCAGCAACGACCCGGATAATCTCTCCGAACGCTAAAGTCACGATGGCCAAGTAATCTCCCTTAAGCCGAAGAACCGGCAAACCGATAGCAACACCAAAGGCGGCTGCAAGCAAACCGGCAGCGATGAGGCTAATAATGTAACCGGGAAGACCTGCGATAGCTCCCCCCTTCATCAAGAGGCCTGCCGTGTAGGCACCAATGGACATAAAGCCGGCATGTCCTAACGTAATCTGTCCCAAGTTACCCACGGTGATGTTCAAACTGACGGCCATGATAATGTTGATACAGACCAAAACTAGAATAGATTGCCAGTATCTGCTGATTACCCCGGATGAGCTAAGGAAGGTTAACAGGGCAAATACGGCGATGACAAATAAAAATATGGTGATATAGCTCTTCTTCTTTTGCGCAGTAATCATCCTACACCTTCTCTTTCTCGTTCGTGCCAAGAAGGCCGGTTGGTTTAATCAATAAAACCAGAATGAGGACAAAGAAGACGATGGCATCGGCATAACTGGACGATAGATAGGCTCTCGTCAGCGCTTCGATAATGCCAAGGATGAAACCACCAAAGACCGCTCCCGGTATGTTTCCGATACCGCCAACAACTGCGGCGGTGAAAGCCTTGATGCCTAGCATGGACCCCATAAAAGGTTGAATCTGAGGATAGCTGGCTACATAAAGAACCGAGGCAACTCCGGCCAAAGCACTGCCGATGGCAAAAGTCATCGTCATGGTGTTATCCACGTTGATACCAACTAAAGAGGCTGCCCCGTAGTCTTCGCTGACCGCGAGCATAGCCTTACCGTGCTTGGTTGTTCTTGTAAATAAGTGCAAGAGAATCGTTAAAATGACAGTCACTACGATGGTTATTACTGTGGCCAAAGGTAAAGATAAGCCAAAAATATCGAAGGTCATATTGGGAAATATCGAAGGAACAGGCTTGGCGCTTGAAGAAAAGAACTTGACGAATAGATTCTCCAAAAGCAAGCTGATTCCGATTGCAGTAATCAAGTTGGTAATACGAGGAGAATTCCTCAAGGGCTTATAAGCAACACGCTCGATGAGGACACCCAATAAAGAACAGACCACAACCGCCGGTATTATGGTCAGCCACAGGGGTAGTCCACTCTGGGCAAAGAACATTTGTATTGCAAAGTAGATGGTGTAACCCCCAACCATAATGATGTCCCCATGGGCGAAGTTAATCAGCTTCGCTATACCATAGACCATCGTGTAACCAAGGGCAACCAAGGCGTAGATCGAGCCTAATTGCAGTCCATTAAATAATTGGTTTAAAAAATCCAAGGTTTGGTCCTCTCTAAAATGATGAAGAGCACCTTTTTGGAGTAAAAAGATGCTCTTGGGATTGTAAAAACGAAGCCAGAAAAAGTTTAATCTGGATTAACAATGGAGTCAAACTTATACTCGCCACCTTCAATACGAATCATCGTAGCTGACTTGATAGGGTTGTTGTTCTCGTTAAAAGTAAACGAACCAGTGACACCTTCGAAGCTTGCTTCATCAATTGCTGTCACTACAGCATCAAACTCTTCAGTTCCAGCAGCTTCCATCGCTTGCTTGTAAAGATATACTGCATCATAACCTAGCGCAGAAAATGCGGTTGGATCTTCACCAAATTCTTCGGTGTACTTATCAATAAAGGTTCTTACCTTTTCACTGTCATCCTCAAGGGAGAAGTGGTTGGTGAAGTAGGAATTCTCTATATCTGCATGAGACGCTGCATCCATTGCCACAATCGTTCCATCCCAGCCGTCAGCGCCAAGGAAGGTCGCTTCGATCCCAACTTGTCTAGCTTGAGGCGCGATTAAAGCTACCTTCTCATAATAATCTGGAATGACAAGGACATCTGGATTCTGGCCTGCAATATTCGTTAACTGTGCCTTGAAATCATTGTCGTTATCACCGTAGCTCTCATCGGCCACGATTTCAATCCCCAACTCATTCGCCTTATCTACAAAGGCATCCGCAACGCCCATGGAATAGTCAGATGAGCTATTTCTTAATACCGCTGCCGTTTTTCCTTGTAGCGTATCATTAGTGAAGATAGCTAATAGGTTACCTTGATAAGGGTCTGTAAAGCATACACGGAAGATGTTATCTTTTCCTTCAGTAATATTGAACTGTGTTCCTGTAGGGGTAACCATGGGAATGCCATCATTAACAGCAGCTTCAGCTACGGCCAAGGTTGGTTTAGAAGTAACCGCACCAATAATAGCCTGCACTCCATCTTCCATCAATTTGTTGTATGCAGTAACCGCATCGGTAACTTCGCCCTTGTCATCATAGGAAATCCATTCAACTTGCTTTCCATTGATACCACCGGCTTCGTTAACTTCAGCGATAGCCATCTTAATTCCATTTTCTGTAGAATTGCCATAGTTAGAAACAGGACCTGTTTGGGGAATGATACCGCCAAGCTTAATAACGTCTCCGCCACCGTTCTCAGTGGACTCACCGCTTGCGGTGCTTTCGCTACTGCCGTCGCCATCGCCACATGCAGTTAGCACTAAAGCTAAGGCTAATAAAACCAATAATAATTTCTTTTTCATATGTACTTTCTCCTTCTCCAATAGAATAATCATAAATTCTTTTGAATTATTTTCTTATTATAACACTTAAAATAATAAATACAACGCTTTTTAGAATATTTTAAACATGGATTTTCCCATCTTCGAAAAGCTCTATTTTGTCCTTTTCTCCCTGGTTTCAAGACAAAGAAAAACCTGGCTTTACGAGCTGCCAGGTCTATTAGTGAATATTTATCAATTAATCTTCAACTTAAAGTGAATAATAATTATGCAAACGATTACTTTACTATCTTTTCAATCAAAGAATGAATATCTTTTAGCCCCGTCCGGTTGCTTGCCGAATAGGGATAGATTAAAGCTCTGTCTTTTAACCCTAAGGTTGTCATAATTTCCTTCTCGTGTTGAGCAACCTTTGTCTTGGCAATCTTATCGGCTTTCGTTCCGATGACATATCCTGTAAAGCCGGAAGCTAATATCCATTCGTACATCTGCTTATCCTGGGCTGTCGGTTTGTGACGCAGGTCGCAGAGCAGGATGACCTCCTTGAGGTTATCACGCACAGAAAGGTATTCATCAATACTCTTCGCCCAGTTTTCTTGGTCGGACTTGGAGGCTTTGGCATAGCCATAGCCAGGTAAGTCAACCAAACGGAAGCGGTCGTCGATATTGTAGAAGTTGACTGTCCTTGTCTTGCCTGGACTTGATGAGGTATAAGCCAATTTTTTCCGATTGACAAAGCTGTTTAGAAACGTTGACTTGCCCACATTGGAGCGACCGGCGAGAGCTATTTCCGTCAGGTGACCTGAGGGATACTGCTTCTCGCTAACGGCCATCGCTTCGAGTTGTGGATTAGTTATTTTCATACTTGTAGTCCCCTAGTTCTCTGCTGTCGATTTGGAAACCGATGGCCGAGCTTGCTTTCTGGGATTCGAAGACAATGCTAGGTTTCAGTTCAATAGGCTCCAACAAAGCAACCTTTAACACATCATCGATGGTTTTCAACGGAACAAACCGCATGTCTTCAATCAGGGTCTCTTCAATTTCCTTCAAGTCCTTCATATTCTCCTGGGGAATCAAAACCGTTTGTATATTGTAGCGCTTGGCTGCCAGAATCTTTTCCTTCACCCCGCCGATAGCCAGAACGCGGCCAGTCAGAGTTATTTCCCCCGTCATGGCGATATCATTGCGAACAGGGCGATTCGTCAACACGGACACGAGCCCGGTGACAATGGAAACTCCTGCCGATGGGCCATCCTTAGGGACCGCACCTTCAGGCATATGAATGTGAACATCTTGAGACGCATAGAAATTGCCTGGAATACCAAAACGATCTGCGTTAGACCGAAGGTAGGAAATAGCCGTTACCGCCGACTCCTTCATCACATTGCCTAGAGACCCGGTCATTTGAACGCCACCGTGACCCGGCATGGTATTGGCTTCGATATGAAGAATTTCTCCACCGACTTCCGTCCAAGCCAAACCGTTCACCACACCGATTTCCGGGTGGTCGCCGATTACATCGTCCTCGTACCTAGGAAGCCCCAGATAGTCGGATACATCCGTCTTCTTGATGCGAAGGGATTCTTCGCCTTCAACCACCTTCTTCGCCGTTCTCCGGGCCATCTTGCCAATCTGCCTCTCCAGCTCACGTACTCCTGCTTCCCTGGTGTAGAGGCGTATCGTCTCTTCAATAGCGCCATCGGTGACGGAAAACTGAGCTTTCGTTAAACCAGCCTCTTCCCTCTTCTTCGGAACGAGGAACTTCTTGGCAATATTAAACTTTTCGCTTTCCGTGTAACCCGGAATTCGGATGATTTCCAAACGATCCTTGAGGGGACCGGGAATCGTATCCGTCGTATTGGCTGTCGTGATGAACATGACTTGAGACAGGTCGAAGGGAATCTCCAAATACCGGTCTTGGAACTCATGGTTTTGCTCGGGATCCAGCACTTCCAAAAGGGCACTGGCTGGGTCTCCCCTAAAGTCACTGCCGATTTTATCGATTTCATCAAAGAGAAAGACAGGGTTCATCGTCTTTGTCTTCGTCATCTGACTGATGATACGACCGGGAATAGATCCGACATAGGTCCTTCGGTGCCCTCTTATTTCCGACTCATCGGTGACACCGCCTAAACGCATGGAGGTGAATTCTCGGTTCAGGGATTCGGCGATGGACCGAGCTATCGATGTTTTACCGACACCCGGAGGCCCCACTAAACAGAGGATAGATCCCTTGGAGTCATGACGGAGCTGACGGACAGCAATGAACTCAAGAATTCTCTCCTTGACGTCCTTCAGGCCATAATGCTCCTTATCCAAAATCTGCCGACTCCGGTTCAGGTCAATGGTATCTTTGGAGTACTTACCCCAAGGCAAATCAATCAAGATATCCAGGTAGGACCTGGTAACATTGACCTCTGGGGACATGGGCGACATGTAGCCCATTCGCTCCACTTCCTTGAGGACCGTTTCCTTGTCGTCATCAGGCATGGTTAGGTCACTAATCTTCTGAAAATACTCCTCCTCCATGGAAGAGGGGTCCATCGAATCGTCCCCCAGCTCCTCGCGAATGATATTCATCTGCTCCCGGAGCATGTATTCCTTCTGGGAATTGTTGAACCTTTCCATGGTGCGCTCGGTAAGTTCCTTTTGAAGATCCATCAGCGAGGTCATGTATTCAATGTTTGCCTTCACCATCTCCAAGCGTTCTTCTACCGAAAGCTCGGTGATGATTTCCTGAGCCTCGTCGACCCGCAAATCCAAATGAGAGGCAATTTCATCCGCCAAGCGGCCGGGGTCATTCAACTCATAGAAGGGCAAAAGGAAGATTTCAGGAATTTGCGCATGGTTCTTCAAGTAGTCAACAGCAGCTTCTGAGGTGATCCTCATCAGCATGGTCAACCGACTGGTCTTCTTTACCCGATCGAGATAATAGACATAGTCAAGAACCTCTGCTTCCGTGTAAGGTTCTTCGCGAATCAGCTTGCTTAGCTTAGCTCGGCCTAGGCCTTCAGCTAAGATTTTATTGTTATTTGGTGATAAATTAAAGGATTGGCGAACGCTGATGACCGTACCGCAATCGTAATAATCATCAAATTCAGGATTTTCTATCGACGGATCTTTTAAAGCAAGAACCAGAATTTCCCGATTCTCTTTTGTCGCCCATTCCACCACTTGCGCGGACTCATCATCCTCTAAATCAAAGTGAGCAACTTGCCCCGGAAAAACCATAAGTTGGCGGACGAATAAAATCGGCCTAACCGTTTTTCTTTCTTCATAATATACTGGGATCATTGCTACCTCCTGTGTAAAAAACAGCCGGACCAAACCGGCTGTTCATTGCTATGATGCCTCTTATTTTCCAGCAACCTTCTTTTCAGCTTGCTCTACCTTCTTTTTACCCTCATTAAGTTCAATATCGGTAAAGTGCTTCATAACAGGCTTGCTATCCTTTTCGATAACGTCCTTGGTGATGCCTACCGACTTGATCGTCTCATCATCAGGCACATGGAACATAGGTTCCATCAGTACCTTTTCCAAAATCGCTCGAAGACCTCTGGCACCTGTTTTTCGTTCAAAGCTCTTTTCCGCAATTGCCTTCAAAGCTTCATCCGAGAAGGTCAACTCGACGTCATCCAAGCGGAAGAGCTCCTTATATTGCTTAATTAAGGCATTCTTCGGCTCGGTCAAAATGCGCTCTAAACTCTCTACGCTCAGTTCCTGTAAGGTTACAATAACTGGGATTCGACCGACGAGCTCGGGAATTAGACCAAACTTCATGAGGTCTTCAGGAAGAATCGCAGCCAGTGTTTCGGTCAAGTTTTCATCATTAAATTCTTTCACTTCCGAGCCGAAACCAATAGGATTCTTGTTTGTTCTCTTTTTGATGACATTGTCAACACCTGCAAAGGCACCACCTACGATAAAGAGGATATTGGACGTGTCCACTTGAATGTACTCCTGTTGTGGATGCTTCCTTCCCCCTTGTGGTGGTACGTTAGCAACAGTTCCCTCAATCAATTTAAGGAGGGCTTGTTGAACGCCTTCACCGCTGACGTCTCGTGTTATAGAAGCGTTCTCTGACTTTCTAGAAATCTTATCGATTTCATCGATATAGATAATTCCCCGCTCAGCGCGGTCAACATCGTAGTCAGCTGCCTGCAATAGCTTGAGTATGACATTCTCCACGTCCTCACCCACGTATCCCGCTTCGGTGAGTGTCGTTGCGTCTGCGATGGCAAAAGGAACGTTCAGCGTCCTTGCCAATGTTTGGGCAAGCAAGGTCTTCCCTGAACCGGTAGGTCCGATAATACAGATGTTGGACTTTTGAATCTCAACTTCCGTCTCTACTTGCCGGTATATTCTTTTATAGTGATTGTAAACAGCTACAGATAAGGCTTTTTTGGCTTCCTCTTGCTCGATGACGTATTCGTCAAGGACCGCCTTCATCTCTGTAGGTGTTGGTAGTTCTTCATTGTATTCATCTGCTTCGAAGGACATATCCTCTTCTAGAATTTCTCCACAAAGGGACACGCACTCATTACAAATGTAGGCGCTAGGCCCAGCGAAAATCCGCTCTACCTCTTCCGAAGATTTACCACAAAAAGAACAACGAATCTGTTCTTCTTCAAATTTAGCCATAGCTCCTCCTAACGGTAGTACCTATTTATCTTTCTTCTTGGTTTGCTTAGACAGTTCGATAACGTCGTCAATTAGGCCATATTCCTTAGCCTCTTCCGCTGACAACCACGTGTCACGGTCCGTGTCTCTTTCGACTTTTTCGACGTCTTGACCGGTTGCCTCGGCTAGAATCTTATTTAATTGTTCTCTGGTCTTCAAAATCTTTTTCGCCGTGATTTCAATATCGGAGGCCATACCCTGAGCCCCACCCGATGGTTGGTGAATCATGACATCAGCGTTTGGTAGGGCATATCTCTTTCCCTTGGTGCCTGCTGCTAATAGGACTGCGCCCATGGATGCTGCCATACCAATACAGATAGTTGAAACATCGCTCTTGATATAGTTCATCGTATCGAAAATTGCGAGACCTGCGGTAACTTCACCACCAGGCGAGTTGATGTATAACTGAATATCTTTATTTGGGTCCTTGGACTCCAAGTAAAGGAGTTGGGCGACAATCAAATTACCCATTTGCGTATTGATTGGGCCAGAAACAAAGATGATTCTTTCTTCTAGCAATCGTGAGTATATGTCATACGCTCTTTCTCCACGGTTGGTCTGTTCTATAACGGTTGGAATTAAAGTCATTGTATCCTCCATTCAATCAAACAAGAACCCAAAAGATTGCTCTTTTGAGTTACTTGTGATTACTTATTCATTAGCTTCACTCTCGTCAGTTTCCGTTTCTTCTACTTGCTCATCGGCGGATCCTTCATCCTCGACTGGCTCTTCCTTTGCTTCGACGAAAGTGACCTGTTCCATCAGGAAGTCGATCGCTTTCTTCTTCTTTAAATCTTCTGCAATCAAGACATCATTACCGACTTCTTTAACGCGCTTTTTGAAGTCTTCAGTGTCTTGAGCACCATATAATTCGCCTAGGCGGTCAAGTTCAGCGTCCAACTCTTCTTCGCTAGCTTGGATATCTTGTTCTTCAATTAAACTGGTCAGAACGAGATCTCCTGCTACGCGAGTCTCTGCTAGACCGCGGTACTGCTCTCTGAGCTGTTCCATGCTGGATCCAGTGTACTCAAGATACTGCTCCATACCAATACCCAATTGTTGGATTTGTTGGGCCATATCTCTAATTTCACTATCCACTTGCTCCTCAATCATCACTTCAGGCACGTGAACATCAGAAATCTCGATTAACTTTTGAATCGCTTGGTTCTCTTGGTCAGCGCGGTTCGTTTGAGCTTGCTTTTCTTCAAGATCCTTTCGGACAGAGTCTCTGTATTCATCTAATGTATCAAATTCAGAAACGTCTTGAGCAAAGTCATCATTCAGCTCAGGAACTTCCTTTACAGCGATTTCCTTTAACATAATGTGGAATACCGCTTCTTTACCGGCTAATTCTTCTGCACCGTAATCTTCAGGGAAGGTCACGTCGATATCAAACTCTTCACCGACGGAATGTCCAATAACTTGGTCTTCAAAACCAGGAATAAAGGAGTTAGAACCAAGCTCAAGCTTTTGGTCTTCAGCAGTGCCGCCTTCGAACACTTCACCACCGACGGAACCGGAGTAGTCAAGTGTTACCTCGTCTCCTTCTTGGGCGGGGCGGTCATCCACTTGCACTAAAACTGCATTCTTCGTTCTTTCGCCTTCAATAACGCTGTCGACTTGCTCGTCTTCCACCGTAATCTTACGCTCTTCAACTTCAATCGTCTTATAGTCACCAAGCTCTGGATGAGGCATTGTTTCCGTTGTGATTTCAAACGTGATTGGGTCGCCCTTTTCGAAGTCCTTAACGTCAACATCAGGTTGGCCAATAGGCTCCAATTCGAGTTCATTCATCGCCTCTTCGATAGCGGCAGGTAGAACTTGGTTCAAAGCATCTTCATAGAAGATTCCTTCACCATAATTGATCTCTATAATTTTTCTAGGCGCGTGACCCTTACGGAAACCGGGAATCTGGAAGCGATTCTTATTTCTGCGGTACACGTCCTCTACTGCCTCTTCAAAAGTTTTCCAATCTACTTGGGTCGTATAGGTCGCTTTGTCATTTTCATGGGAAAGCAATTCTGTCGTCATTTCTAGCTAATCTCCTTTACAAGTTAAATAAACATTCTATCATTATAACACAGATGGACCTTATATACACAGGCAAAGATGGGAAGAATGAGCCTTTTTCTGCTCCTTCTTCCAAATCCACCCTATAAGGTCCTCTCTTGTTGAATCCTCTTTATTTATTTTTTCACCGTCTAGTAGGCGATGATAATTCCTCCGTCGTTGGCATAGGTCGCACTTAAACCACCGCTGGAAAGAATCTGGATTTCCTTAAAGTTTACCCTGTCGGCTATCATCTTCTTCAACTTTTCAGCCCTGGGCTCGTTATTGACGTGGGTGATGTAGAGAATGCGGTCAGCAAATTCTACTTCATCTTGAACCACGATGTCCGATAATCTTTTTAACGCCTTATCGATACCTCGGCGGACCTCATTAACCTTGATGTTTCCTTCATCACTGGAACAAATTGGGACGATGGATAGACGTGAAGCAAGGCCACCAGCTAATTTTGGAATACGACCGGATTTAACAAGGGTACCAAGATCCTCCAAAACGAAGTAAGTTCTCATCTCGTTAATGAACTCTTCGCCTTTTCTAATGATTTCGTCAAAGTCTATCTTTTCATCAATCCATTCTTTCAGCTTCATGAGCACTGCCGTTTCACCTCCGGAGGCTGATCTGGAATCAAATACATGAACTCTCCGTCCCGCTTCCTGCATGATTTCTTCCGCTGCTAACTTCGCATTGGAGTAGGTTCCGGACAGCTTTCCTGAAATGGTAACAATAAAAGAGTCCACTGCGTCGCCAATCCCCTCGATGAATAGAGAGGGCGCTGGTCCAGCCGTCTTTGGAATCTCAGGTGACTTGGCAATCTCGGCGATAAAATGTTGAATATCCATCGTTCCATCATCCTGGTAATTCACATCGTTCAGGCTGATAGGAAAAGGTGCCTTCGCCACATCGATTCTTGCTTCCAAGTCCTCGTTTAGATCGGCGCAGGAATCCGCAACTAAGGCTGGCTTTGTCCAGTTGCTTCTGTTTAGATCCGTCATTTATTTTCCCCCATCTCTATGATAAATCACTAGATTATTCTTGGCTTCGCCCATAAGGGCTTCATAAGAATTCTCTACCTTACCCTCGATAACCAATTCGAGGAGGTCGGCTAAAGTATCGCCTATATTTTTACCCTGTTTATACCCAATCAACATTAAATCTTTGCCTGAAATCTGCAAATCACTAAGCTTTGTAGCCAAGTTCTCCGACTCTGTTTTAGAAGCTAACCGCTGCAACTCTTCCAAGTTCGCTTTACTTGGTTCATCTAGGCCCTTATCTTCAGCTATCAAGAAGGCTAAGGCGTCCCAAAAGTGGTTCCCCCAAGCCCCCATCATTCGGCGACAATCCGCCAAAGTGGGCTTTATCTTTATCCTCTCCACCCCCACCAGGAAACCAACGGTGGTAATTCTCTCCTTCGAACAATGAAGTTTAGTCAGCCGCTTCTTCGCGAGCTGGCCTGCCTCATGGTAATCCTCATGAGCATAGCGAAACAACGCTGCCCACCGCAGATTGATCTTGTGACTACTGTTCTCGAGAAGCCTTTTTGTCAAATCAAATACATCATCCGAGACAGCACTTAGCTCGGGAATTACGGAAGGGAGAAGATCCGTTTCTTTGAGCAAGTTAAGGCCTCGAGGGGCATGGCTATCCAAAAGAATCTTATCCATCTCCTCAACTATCCGCTCCACACTGACTAGACCGATGCGGTCAGCTTGTCGCTGGAGTTCTTGATAAAGGCTGTCCTCCAAATAGAAGTTAAGGCGGGTAGCAAAACGAATGCCCCGCAACATGCGAAGGGCATCCTCATGAATGCGGTCCTCCGCCTGGCCAACTGCTCGGATGATGCCGGCTTTCAAATCCTCCCGGCCTCCGTAAAGGTCGACAAAGCCCGCGGTAGGATTCCAGGCCATAGCGTTGATCGTAAAATCCCGCCTCAACAAGTCATCGGAAAGGTGATCGGAATAGGTTACTTCAGTTGGGTGGCGGCCGTCCTCATAGGCACCGTCAGACCGATAGGTGGTCACTTCGAAAATAGCGTCTGCCCAGATTACTCGGATAGTGCCAAAAGCAACGCCCACGTCGATTGTTCGGCAGTCGGCAAAAACCTCTTTGATTTCTTCCGGCCTGGCGTTCGTGGTAATGTCCACATCATGAACAGGGCGGCCGAGGAGTTGATCCCTGACCGCTCCGCCCACTATCCAAGCTTCAAATTGATTCTCTTCCAATCTGTCCACCACCTCCAGTGCTTCCGGTGGGTAAGAATGGAAGTCTTGCTTTTCTTTTACCATGACCTATCCTAACTGCCTATTTATTCGGCTGCTAAGCCCTCATCGTGAATCATTTGAACGATGCGGTTTACCACTTCTTCACAGCTTTCTTCATCCTTAGTTTCCGCCATGACGCGAATCAAAGGTTCTGTACCTGATGGTCGGACTAGAATTCTACCTTCTGAACCTAGCTCATCATCCAAACGCTTGATTTCTGCATTGATATTTTCGTTTTCCAGAACGGTTTTCTTATCCTTCACGCGAACGTTCTTCAAGACCTGAGGATAAACTACGAACTCTTGATGGAGGCTAGCCAAGTCCGACTTGCTATCAATCATAACTTCCATCAACCGTAGGGCGGTCAAGATTCCGTCGCCTGTCGTCGCGTATTTAGAGAAGATAATGTGGCCCGATTGCTCACCACCCAAAGCGTAGTTGTTCTCAAGCATTTCTTGGGTGACGTACTTGTCGCCAACCTGGGTCTGGGTGTAGTCTATACCTTTTGCTTCTAGCGCTTTATAGAGACCCATGTTTGACATAATCGTTGTGACTACTGTGTTATTGACGAGGTCGCCCTTATCCTTCATGTAGCTTCCGCAGATGTAAAGAATGGTGTCACCATCAACAATTTGTCCCTTATTATCTACGGCGATGCAACGGTCAGCGTCGCCATCGAAAGCAAAACCGACATCAAGCTGTTTCTCTTTTACAAATTCAACAAACTGGTCGATATGAGTTGACCCACTATCCACGTTGATGTTGGTACCATCTGGCTTGTCATGATTGATGTAGGTATCTGCACCTAGAGAATCAAAAATATTTTTGGCTATGGTGAAAGCAGCTCCATTGGCTGTATCCAAACCAACTTTAACGCGCTTAAAAGAAGACCGAACGGTAGAAATTAAGTAGGCCATATAGCGGTTACGACCAAAAATGTAATCCCTAACTTCACCTAGTTCTTCGCGATAAGCTAGTGGAAGATCATCTTCTGGACGATCAATGTACTCTTCAACTTTTTCCAAGAAGTCATCACCCATCTTGGCACCTTCCCCATCCATTAACTTGATTCCGTTATCTTGGAAAGGGTTATGGCTAGCTGAAATCATGATGCCACAAGCGAAATCACCAGTCTGTACCGCATGGGATACGTTAGGGGTTGGTGTAACGTGTAAAAGGTATACATCTGTCCCACTGGACGTGATGCCTGCCGATAAAGCGGATTCAAGCATATAGCTAGACCTTCTCGTATCTTTGCCGATAACGATGCGTGCTCTTTCTTCATCGCCGTGGCCCTTAAAGTAGTGGCCGAGGAAACGACCGATGCGATAGGCTTGGTGAGCGTTTAAGTTAACATTGGCTTCCCCACGAAAACCATCCGTACCAAAATATTTCATACTATTCTCTCCTCCTGGACTGTCAATCTTCTTCTATTTTAACCTATTTTGTCTTGTCTAACTGCTATTTGAAGCGGATAAAGGTCGTTTTTCCGCCATCGTGATTCTTCGATAAGGACTTGTAAGGCTTCCTTGGAGCTTACCCCTTGGCGATTCAATTCCGCGAACCGCTCTTTGATTCGCTCTTCGGTCCACTGGTCGTCCTCGATTTGCGCCGGCCCAATCACAATGACGAACTCCCCTTTCTCCGTTATATCTTCTGGAGTCCAATCACTTCCCTTTTTTACAATAATCTCTTCATAGACTTTGGTCAGCTCCCTGGCTGTCGCGAACTGGCGGTCCGGCCAGCGTTCCGATAGCTCCTTCATTGTTTTGCGAATGCGGTGAGGTGCCTCGTAGCAGATGGCAGTCAGAGGGTTCGTATCCAGGTCCTCAAGAAAGCTAATCCTCTCCTGTCCCTTTCTTGGTATAAAGCCAAGAAAACTGAAACGCCCGTCCCCCATTCCTGAGGCGACGTAGGCAGTGATTGCGGCGGAGGGGCCTGGAAGTACGGTATAGGGAATATCTTCTTCCTGAGCTAGCTGAATCAGGGCCTGACCGGGATCGGATATCCCTGGCATGCCTGCATCTGATACAACAGCCAGCTTAGTCCCTTCCTTAACCATCTCGATTAACTCCAAAGCCCTCGACCTTTCGTTGTGGGCGTGATAGGAAATTAAAGGCTTTTTAATCTCGTAATGGTCCAATAAACGCCTCGTATG
This sequence comes from uncultured Peptoniphilaceae bacterium, assembly GCA_964394795.1. Taxonomy (GTDB): domain Bacteria; phylum Bacillota; class Clostridia; order Tissierellales; family Peptoniphilaceae; genus CAYFUF01. Next base: position 13,871 of record CAYMYX010000003.1, on the reverse strand, counting down.
CCTCGTGTCCTCGCAAGCGATAGCATCACACTCCCTTAGCAAACGGAGGGACCTTAAGCTAATATCTTCCAAATTCCCTATGGGGGTTGGGATAAAGAACAGTTGTGCTTCCATCATTTGGCCTCTTCCTTGACTATCTCAAACCGATCTATTTTCTTGCTATTTCTTACCCATTAGCCTTTTATCCACTAAAAAAGGTTCCCTAAATTAGGGAACCTTCTATGTAAGAATCTATTACCTAACTTAAGCTGGGTCAATAGCATCTACTGGACAAACAGCTGCACAAGATCCACAGTCGATGCAAGTATCAGGATCGATTACGTAAATGTCTCCTTCAGAGATAGCGTCTACTGGGCACTCTGGTTGGCATGTACCACATGCAATACAAGCGTCAGAAATTTTATAAGCCATATTTACCTCCTATTTTTTTAATCTACCTCATTCTAACACAGGAAGAGTGCTTTTACAAGAATTTGAAAACGTTAGACTTGTTAGCTTTGGCTAATTCACTAGCTTTCCGCCTGCACTCTGCCTTTGCTGTGTTAACATTATCCTGGTCTATTCCAGTTCATTGTCTGCCGAAGTAGCAACTAGCAAACCCTCATCGCTGTCCGATTTGCAGGACTCGCACTTGCTTTCACTATCGGCTTGTCTTCTACTTTCTTTCTCACCCTCAGTGATAAACTCGTGGCTATCCAAATTATCTCTAAGTTTAGGCTTCGGACTGCCCTTCTTTCTTTTTTCGAGGATCTCAATATCCGTGATGGGGAAGTATTTTTCGTCTTCGGTATTGTCTTCTTTGTAAACGTGGACCCTTACCCGCTCCTGTAATACGTCTCTATCAACGACGTAACCTTGCCCATCCTCAGTTAGCACCAATGTGCCATAATCCGGAACGGCTTTTGTGTTTTCCAAGTAGACTTCCTGCTCATAGTTGAGGCAGCACATCAGCCTACCACAAACACCGGAAATCTTGGTCGGATTGAGAGATAGACCCTGTGTCTTGGCCATCTTAATGGATACGGGTTGGAAGTCGCCCATAAAACGGTGGCAACAGAGTTCTTGCCCGCAGGATCCAATGCCGCCGACAATCTTGGCTTGATCTCTAACGCCGATTTGCCTAAGTTCGATTCGTGTATGGAAAATTTGGGCTAAGTCTCTGACGAGGTCACGGAAGTCAACCCGATTATCCGCAGTAAAGCTGAAGATGAGTTTATTCTTATCGAAGGTGTACTCCGCATCGACCAGCTTCATATCTAGTTTATGCTCGCTTATCTTATTGACGCAAATGTCAAAAGCATCCTTGGCTAAACGAAGGTTCTCCTTATGCATCTCATCGTCGTAAGCATCCGCTGCTCGAATAATCTCGGGCGGTTTTTTCTTTAGTATTTCATCCGTAATGGTTATATTCTCTATAGAAACGCGTCCGTACTCAACACCGCGAGCCGTTTCTACGATGACGCCTTGGTTGATTTTTACTTTTTCATCCTTCGCATCATAGTAGTAGGTCTTGCTAGTCCGTTGAAATTGAACGCCAATAATATCTGTCATTCATTCCTCCTCGGTCCCATGGATAGAAACAAGGTTTCTAAAGCCAAGGTGACATTTATATTAACATCAAAGAGCTGGCGCACTTCCTCCGCCCGCTGAATTGATGAAAGAATTTGCTCTGTCGTTACTCTGTGCTTAATTTTTTGGTAAGACGAGTAATAAGGATTCTTTCTATCCTCTAATTTTGCTTTGTGGCGCAATAAACCATATAAATAATCCATAATAATAGCTAAGACTTCGGTCTTGTTGTCTTTCAGTTGGTCATAAAAACTGCGGTCACTGATCACGTCCAAAACTTCGCCGGATAAACCTGCTTCGAGAAGGCGAGCTACATGAGCTCCTAGATCGGAGTCTATCCCTTCCTTAGCAGCACTTTTGGGCAGCCGTTTTATCTGGCAGCGAGATTGAATCGTCGGTAGCAACTTTGAACCGTTGTTTGCTGTTAAAATCCAGACGACATAATCCGGAGGTTCCTCCAGTGATTTCAGCAAGGCATTCTGGGCCTCCTGCCGCATAAGACCGGCATTGTGAATCAGGATTACCTTATATTGGGCAGCAAGGGGCTTGCTGAACATTTGATTGGTTGCCTGCCTTATCGTGGCTATAGGAATCCGGTCATCATCGATGACGAGGAGGTCTTGGTGACCCTCGGTTAGAGGATTTTCATCATCACCTGACTTGAAGCCGTTCAAAATCCACTCCGCAAAGGTTAAAGAAACTTCCTTCGCGTGGTCTAAATCTTCGTGAACAAGGAGGTAAGCATGACTCAGATTCTCGTCCTTGTTGATCAAGCCCAGCTGCTTTAGCAAAGTTAGATTTTCTTGCTTCATCTCGACCTACTTCTCTACTGGCTCTTACAAACGGAACATCTGATCGATATCTAATTGGAACACCGTTGCTCCACCTACTTCAATCTCTAAAGGGATGCTTTGATACATACCTGATTCGTATTGAGGATTCATCATTGGTGTAATCGTCGTTCTTCGTTTGCAGTTGGCTCGGATAATCTCCAATGCGTCCTCAACCTGGTCTTCTTCGACACCCAAGAAGAGAGTGGTGTTCCCGCTCTTTAAGAAGCCTCCTGTTGAGGAAAGCTTTGTTACTCGAAATTCATTTTCTACCAATTCTTCCATCAATGGATTCACGTCATTATCCTGCACAATGCAGATTAATAATTTCATTGTTTCTCCCTCCATTTCTTCTCTATTTCTGTCCAAGCTTGTTCAATGACATCATCGGGGCCTTGTCTTGCGTCGATGACAACAACATTCTTCGCCTTCTTCATCGCTGCTTGGTATCCCTCATACACTCTATTATGAAAGTCGTCTCCTGCGAGCTCCAATCGATCTTGTTCCGCTTGAGCCGCTTTCCGTTTCAACACCGTGATGGGGTCAACATCCAAAAAGAGGATGAGGTCAGGGTCCAAGTGTTGGGTGGCGAACAAGTTGATTTTTTCAACGATGTCCATCCCCAGCTCCCTACCCGCTCCTTGATAAGCAATCGAGCTTAACATGTACCGGTCACTAATCACCAAATTACCTTCTTGTAAGTTAGGTATAATCAGTTTTTCCGTATGTTGAGCTCTGGATGCTGCGTACAGCAAAGCCTCACAGCGGGCATCCATCTCTTCATTATCCACATCTAGGATAATGGAGCGAATTTTCTCCGCTATGGTCGTACCTCCAGGTTCCCTGGTCATACAATATGGTATGCTTGCCCGATCTAACCTATCCTTCAGCCCTTGGGCAACTGTCGATTTGCCCGACCCATCCGGTCCCTCGAGCGTAACAAACAATCCCTTCATGGTTCCTCATTTTCCAAACTTCACGCCTAAGCTTCATCTAAGGCATCAATTTCATCTATCCATAATTTTTTCTTTGCATCGGAAGGCATCCGCCAGCCACCTCTGGGTGACAAGCTAACATCCCAAACAGATATCCCATCCACGCTCGTCGACCGTTTAAACTGGTTGGTGAAGAAGCGGGAGAAGAATACCCGCAGACTGGTTACCAGTTGCTTGCGATCATAGGTTCCCTCGAAAGCCTTCTCCGCGATAAAGAGCAGCTTTGATGGGCTAAACCGACTGTGGAGATAGTGGTACAGGTAAAAATCGTGAATTTCATAAGGCCCAATAATCTCTTCCGTCTTCTGCCCGATTTCTCCATCTTCTCCAGGCAAAAGCTCGGGGGAAACGGGCGTATCTACAATGTCCAACAAGAGTGACTTGATCTCCTCGTCATCCACCTTTTTAGCTTCATAACGAACGAGCTCCCTTACCAAGGTCTTAGGTATTGAGGCGTTGACGCTGTACATGGACATGTGGTCCCCGTTGAAGGTGGACCAACCAAGGGCAATCTCGCTCATATCGCCTGTACCGACAACGATGCCCCCTTCTTTATTGGAAAGGTCCATCAGGATTTGGGTTCTCTCTCGAGCTTGGGCATTTTCAAAAGCAACGCTTCGATCGTTTTCTTCTAAGCCAATGTCTTGGAAGTGTACTTCTAGCGCTTTTGTCAGCTCAATCTCTTGAAAAGGCAAGCCAAACTTTTCGCCTAACAACCAAGCGTTGGATCTAGTGCGATCCGATGTGCCATAGGAGGGCATGGTGATGCAGCGAATGCCTTCCTTATCAAACCCTGCGATATCAAAAGCGCGGATAGCAACGAGCATGGCCAAAGTGGAATCCAAGCCACCGGAAACGCCAATAAATACCTGTTTAGCACCGATATGTTGCAGCCGTTGAACAAGGCTTTCCGCCTGCATGGTTAATATAAGTTCCAAGTCCTCTTCCCGTTTGGGCGTAAAGGGCGTTGGATCATAGTATCTTTCTAATTCGTCCGCTTCGATAAAGTTAAGGTCTTCTGTCTCTACAGGGATGACAACAGTGTCATCAAGCACGTCCCATTCGCTGGCCGCAGTTAGGGACTTTTCCTGTCTAAGGGACTGGACCCTCTGAATATCCGCATCGGCATATATCCAACCGGATCGATCAAAGCGATCATTTTCCTCGATGAGGTCACCACCTTCAACAATGGCTTGGTCCCCCATGAAGAGGCGGTCTGTCGAAGACTCCCCCCGACCTACTGAGGTGTAGGCAAGGGCAAAGCCAGAGGAACTAAGAACTTCAAAATGTTGCCAGAGCTTTTCTCTCGAGCTAACGCTAGTTTCCTTTGCCGCTGGCACCAAGATCAGGTCAACTTGATCGGAAATGGCGGCGCTATCCTTAAAGTCTTCATCAAAGAGGACTTGGATGCTTGCCCCATGCCGCTTATCTTGGCGGAAGATAACCTGACGACCGAAGTAGACTTCGTCCTGGCCCGCAAAACTAACCATACCCTCCTTATAGGACGCGGCAAAAGATCGGTCTTGATTGTAGACCTCGCCCCGCCTGAAATTGATTTTTGGTATAAGACTGTAGAGTTTGCCTGAGCCGAAGACGGCCACCGCATTGTAGACGGCACCATTTATCCGGATAGGTAAACCTAACGCAACGAGCATGGTAGAGTCCGCAGTGTCAGCTATGATTTCTTCCAGCTGCTCTTCGGCACTTTGGAGGAGGAGCCTATCGGTTACGACGTCCCCTAAGGTGTACCCTGTCAGAGAGAGTTCCGGAAAAACAGCTACCTCAACGCCAGTCTCTTCCATTGCTTGGACCTGTTTGAGAATCTCTGCTTTATTCCAGCGAGGGTCGCCTAGTTGGATGTTAGGCGTGCCGCACGCGACTCGTACAAAACCTTGATTCATTCTCGTTCTCCTCACTGTCCTCTATCTGTTAACTTTTACTGAATTGGCTCTGCATTGATGGCGTAGCTGTAAATCCATCCCATGGCTTCTTCACCGTAATCGTCGGTGAAAATAACATGTACCCATGCTGCGTCGCCGACATATTCTGCGTCGATAACAGTAACTTCTTCCCCTGGGCTGACGCCTTCAATGACACCATAGTCAGTGCCTGGACCTGAACGGACGTTAGCGCCATCTCTAGCCGCAAAAGTCTTTCCAATCCATGTGTCTGGTTCTTGGTAGTCAGCTGTTCCTTCGGTCAGCGCTTCAGGTATTAGGGAGCTTTCCTCTTCCACGCTGCTTTCGGAAACGGAAACTTCTTCGGAAATGCTCTCCTCGGAAGATACTTCTTCGCTGCTTTCAGAAACGACAACCTCTTCGGATGAACTTTCCGATACGGCGATATCAGAGCCGTCGGTACCGTTACCAGTTACCTCGATAATTTTATTCGCTAAGTACCAAATTACAATTAAGATGATCACAACGCTGATGACCACAGTTACGATATTGGCTAGATTTCCGCCTCTTGGTTCATTTACTTCCGTTCGTTCGGGAACGGGTCTCTGCTTCTTTTTATTGTTGTTATCCATGACTTCTCCTTCTCACTTATCACGCCACATCTTTAGGCGATAACTGAATATTCTCCATTACCTTAACACTCATTATACCGTAAAGTACGTCGAGTACAGTTAGCTAATTTTAACATACTATTCTTTACTATACGAAAATTTCGACCCAAGCGAATGTCAGGCAAGGGCAGCCATTTTCGGGTATACTTAAACCAAACGATTTCTCGTTTATCAAGACTATAAAATCACTTACCGTATATTACTAAAGCAGTTAAAGGGGGAGCCATGAGGGAGAAGTTAGTCAAGCAGGCGTTAGAAAAGCTTTTTAAAATCGATCCTTGGTTGGAAGATTATCAAGAGGATTTAACACTACGTATGAACAATTACTTCGATAAGAAGGAAGAGCTATTGGAGGATAACGATAGCTTAGTTGAGTTCGCAAACGCCCATCATTTCTTCGGCTTCCACCGTACTGATAACGGGTGGGTTTACCGGGAGTGGGCACCTGCAGCTTACCAGCTTTACTTGACCGGAGATTTCAATAACTGGGATCCCCACAGTCATCCTTTACAAAGAATAGATAATGGAGCCTGGGAGATTCATTTGGATGGCCAGGATTCTTTGCAACATGGGCAGCGTGTCAAGGTAGTTGTCCACTATGACGGGATGGACCACTACAAGATTCCCCTTTACATTAAACGAGTCGTCCAGGAACATGACCCTCACGGGAATGTGGACTGGATGGGAATTATTTGGGACCCCGAGGAAGACTTCACTTGGTCGGACAAGGGTTACGAGAATAAGAAACCTAAGGCTCCCCTTATTTACGAAGCCCACGTTGGTCTGTCATCCGAGGAAGGTAAGGTTAACAGCTATCGCGAGTTCGCAGATAATGTCCTCCCCAGAATTAAGGAAAACGGCTATAACACAGTTCAGCTGATGGCCATCATGCAGCACCCCTACTATGGATCTTTTGGTTACCACGTAGCGAACTTCTTCGCGGTATCTTCTTGGTTCGGCACGCCCGATGACCTTAAATATCTAATTAATAAAGCCCACAGCATGGGCATGTCCGTCCTGATGGACCTTGTTCATTCCCACGCGGTGAAGAATACCGTGGAAGGGATCAACCGCTTCGACGGCACTCAAACCCAGTTCTTCTATGAGGGACATCGGGGCCTCCATGACCATTGGGATTCCATGTGTTTCGATTACGATAAAAATGAAGTTTTGCACTTCCTGCTTTCTAACCTTAAGTATTGGCAAGAGGAATACCACTTTGACGGTTTCCGTTTCGACGGTATCACATCCATGCTTTACTGGGATCATGGCATGGGCGAATCATTCGACAACTACGGGAAGTACTTCACCATGAATACGAATACCGATGCGGTGACCTACCTCATGTTGGCATCGGAGATTATCCACGACAAGAATCCCAACGCTCTCCTCATCGCCGAAGACATGAGCGGGATGCCGGGACTGTGCCTGCCAATTAGTCACGGTGGTATTGGCTTCGACTATCGCTTGGCCATGGGTGTGCCCGACATGTGGATAAAGAACATGAAGAAAAATGACTATGATTGGAATATGTTCGACCTCTACTACGAACTTACTACCAAGCGTCCCCAGGAAAAGAGAATTAACTATGCGGAGAGCCACGACCAATCATTAGTTGGCGATAAGACTCTCTTCTTCTGGCTAACCGATGCAGAAGCCTATTGGCACATGCGCAAGGACGATGAAAACTACATCATTGATCGAGCAATCGCCCTTCACAAGATGATTCGATTGATAACGATAGCCACTGGTGCGGATGGTTACCTCAACTTTATTGGCAACGAATTTGGCCACCCCGAATGGGTAGACTTCCCAAGAGCAGAAAACGGCTGGTCCTTCCACTACTGCCGAAGACAGTGGAGCTTAGTAGATAACCCAGATTTACGTTATGAGCAGCTCAACAACTTCGATAAAGATATGTTGTCCTTGATGAAGGAAGACCACTTGCTTGGATCTCATGGTTTGCAATACTTAACCATCGACCAAGACAGAAAGTATATTGCTTTCCGCAACAACAACTACATCTTTATCTTTAACTTCCACCCCAGCGACTCCTACGAGCAGTTGCAGATTCCTGTTCATGATGAGGGCATCTATAACGTCATCTTCTCTACTGACCGCGACATCTATGGCGGTTTCAGTCGAATCGATGAGATGTATGGCCACGTGACCAGACCTATCGAAAATGCCGATTTCGAAAGTGGCATAAGCGTTTACCTGCCTTCCCGTACGGCAATCGTATTGAAAAAGAAGCACGGTAGCAGCGAAGCAGCCTACGAGGAAGAAAGGGAAGCTTTGGAAAACATGTTTGAAGCGGAGCAGAAAGCACAAGAAGCGTTAAAAGAAAAGAATATCGACTTATAAGCTAAAACAAAAGAAGGACGCCTACCGGTTATTCCCGGCGGGCGTCCTTTTAGTCTGCTTATTTACATCAAATCCTGAATTGACCGAGCAAAGTTAACCGGGTCATCAATGGGCAGACCCTCAATTAAACGTGCTTGATCGTATAGGATCTTCGTGTATTTCTCAAAATCGCCAGAGTCGCTTCCGGCTAACTCTTCCAACTTGGCAAAGACAGGGTGACTCGTATTGATTTCCAACACCTTTTGGGCTTTCATAAATTGGCCATCTGGTTGATTCATAAAGGTCTTTTCCATGTCGATGGAGATGTCACCTTGGGCAACCAAAGTCACCGCATCGTGGTTTAGACGTCTGGACTTCTTCACCCCGACGACCTCGTCACCTAAGATTTCTTCCATTTTACTGAAGACTTCTTTCTGCTTTTCTTGGTCATCGCTGTCTTCTTCACCGCTCTCTTCCGCTTCAAAGTCCTCAGCTAATACAGATTGGAAGGGGTGGCCCTCATAATCGTTCATTGCCTTCAAGGTAAATTCATCGATATCTTCTGTGAGGTAGAGCACCTCTTTACCTTGCTCTTTCAGCTTTTCCAAGGCTGGAAGGTGATCAATCTTTTCGACTGAGTCCCCAGTCGCGTAATAGATTTTTCCGGGTTCTGGCCTTACACCCTCTTGGTCTTCCTCATCCTCTTTGATTTCAGGATAACCATACGCATTCAAGACATCCTTGAGTGACCGCATGCCATTATGCTTGGAGGTTGGAAAGATTAATAGATCAGCTAAGCTATCCTTGTTGGCACCAAAACTTTGGTAGATGCCGCCCTTCAATTGGATGCCGAAGTTTTCAAAGAACTTTTCGTACTTTTCTTTATCATTCTTCAGCAACTTCTTCAGTTCATCGGTGATTTTCGATTCGATCTTGCGGGCAATCGCAATAAGCTGTCTGTTTTGTTGGAGGGTTTCACGTGATAGATTCAAAGAAAGGTCTTCGCTGCTGACCACGCCTTTAACGAAACTAAAGTGGTCAGGAAGGAGGTCCTCGCAGTGGTCCATAATTTTAACACCTCTGGAATACAAGGCCAAACCCTTTTTGTAGTCTTTGGAATAGTAATCGTAAGGAGTAGAGCCGGGGATATAGAGAATTGCTCTGTATGATATCGTCCCGTCAGCAACCATGTGAACCCAAGCCAAGGGCTCATCAAAACCGAAATGCTCTTGCTTGTAGAATTCAATATAATCCTCATCGGATAAATCGTTCTTGGACTTCTCCCAAATTGGGGTCATGGAGTTCAATGTCTCCTGAACGTCTACCTCTTCGTACTCGGTGTCCCCTTCGTCGCCCTCTTCCTTCTCAACGGGGCGTCTCTCTGTCACGGTCATGTAGATCGGATAGCGAATATAATTCGAGTACTGTTTTACCAAACTCTTCAGTCGATATTCTTCCGCGTATTGGCTATAAGATTCATCTTCCTCATCCTCCCGGAGGTGAAGGACAATCTCGGTGCCTGGCTCATCTTTGTCCGTTTCCTCGATGGTGAAACCGTCAGACCCTTCACTTGCCCAAACATAGGCTTGGTCGCTTTGATAGCTCTTGCTGATTACCTCAACTTTATCGGCAACCATAAAGGCGGAGTAAAAGCCTACCCCAAACTGTCCGATAATATTGGCCACATCCTTGTTTTCCGTAGCGGTTTTGAACGCTAAAGAATCACTGTGGGCAATCGTACCTAGGTTTTCCTCCAGCTCCTCCTTTGTCATACCGATGCCGGTATCTTTGATGCGAAGGGTCCTCTCCTCTTTATTGGGGATGACTTCGATATAAAACTTGTCCTTATCAAAAGAGATGGAAGGGTCATCCAAACTCTTCACATACATCTTGTCGATGGCGTCGCTAGCATTGGAAATCAGTTCCCTTAGAAATATCTCTTTATTGGTATAGATGGAATGTACCATCATCTCCATCAATTTCTTTGATTCGGTTTTAAATTGTTGCATAGGTCCTCCTTAATCATTTTACACATTATCACTCGTCTATTTAGACTGCTAATAATATGATAGCCCTCGACAAGAATTTTGTCAAGGGCTAGTCTGTGGGCCATATTCAAGAGTTCCTACTGATCAGTAACATGCTTCTTCTTCAGATAGAAGTAGAGCAGTACGTTGATTAGGATTCCTTTCAGGATGCTGGACCCCGACATGGCCAACCAAATCCCATAAATACCAAAGCTTGGCATCAGCAAATAGGAGATAGGTATCCGTGCCACATTAAGGACGATGGACAGGACTGAAGGGATCATGGTCTGTCCTAAGCCATTGAAGCATCCTGTGCTACCAATCTCCATGGTCATGAAGGGCTGAGAAATGCCAAAGATTAAAAGATAAACAACGCCCAGTTTGATTGCTTCGCTTTCCCCCGGTAAGAAGAGCCGGAAAAGAGGTGCTCGAAATAGAATAAGGACGGTCATGGCGAAGATGCCGATGCTCAATATGGACATCAACCCGAGACGTATAGTCCTCTTTACTCGGTCTATTTTGCCCGCACCATAGTTTTGGGCGACCATGGCCGTTAAGGCGCTTGCGTACCCATCCGATGTCATCCAAGATATGGACTCCATTTGGCTACCTACTGAGGTGACAGCAAGAGCCGTTGCACCAAAGGTGGCGATCAATACGTTGAGGAAGAGGGATACCAGACAGTGGGCTGCGCTGAGTAGCGAAACAGGAAAACCGATTTTAAAGATATCCGTCCATAGACCTTTGTCCGGTTTAACCATCCAAGTCGTCCGACAGAGGATGTCATCTTTTCTCATGAAGTAGTGGAAGAGGAGGAAGACCAGAATTTGGGCACCGGTTGTCGCTATTGCTGCCCCTTGAATGCCTAAGGCGGGGATGGGACCAAGACCAAAGATTAAGACGGGATCCAAAATCATATTGGTGACCAGCCCAATGAAGATTATCCGAAAGGGCGTCCCGCTATTGCCCAGGCTCTGGTAGGCTTGACTCATGACATAAGTGACCATCTTAAAGAATAAGCCCGGCAGTACAATAACGCCATAGTCAAAGGCGTAAGTAGAAACCGGCTCACCCAAGTTATAAAGACGAATAAAAGAACTCAAAAAGAGGGTGGAAAGCAAGGCAAACAAAACGGCGACCACCATAGATAATTGGTAGCCGTTGTTATAGATGCTAATGCTTTTCTTCAGGTCTCCCCTGCCGTAATTCTGGGCTAAGAGAACGCCTGTGCCTGTTCTACCCAAGGTGGCAACAGCGTCGCTAAGCCACGACAATATGCCGACGATGCCCACTCCTGCTACCGCTTCCGCGTTCAAGCGACCGATCCACATCATATCTGTTAAGTTGTAAGCCATCTGGACGAAGGCAGTCAACATAAAAGGAGCCGAAAATCGCCACAAGGACGAAAAGATTGGCCCCTCCAGTAGGTTAATATTTCTTTTCATTATCTTCCCTTCCGATCCTGATCAAATTAACGAGCAGCAACGGTTACATTTACCTCATCACAGGTAATCCCAAGCATGCTTTCAACCTGCTCGGCAACCTTAGTTTGAACCTCTTCGACTATTTCTACAATCGGTCTGTTCATCTCTACTGAGATGGTGAGGTCCGTTGTCAGCCTGCCAGCTTGCACGCCTGTCTTTATACTGTTTTTCGTGCTCCTAGTTAGGCGGTTCTTGTCGTGGTCAAAACCCTTTACGGCAAGTACATCATCTACACGTAGGGCAGTTGTTGCAATGATCACGTCGATGACATCATTGGCAACTTGTACGGTTCCACCGGTAAAATCTCTCATAGCGCTCACCTTTCTTTTTTATCTACACTGATCTATCTAGCAGAGAATTACGCATAGTCGTTATAGTTAACCTTCTCCAACCATTCATCCACATCTAGGTCTTCAAAGGTCACCAACGTTTCATCAGCTATATTTCTTATCGCATCCAAATCTTGGTTGTATCCCTCATCCTTAACACCGACGACATAGTAACCTACCTTCTTCGCCGTCGTAAGGGCATAGTAGGCATCATCGAAAAGGACAATGTCTTCAGCCTCTGCCGGGAACCGCTTAGCTGCCTCTTCGAAAAAGGCGGGGTTATCCTTGGCGTGGCCATCGGTTGACGTACTATAGACGAAATCAAAGTAATTGAGCAGCCCCGAAGATTCCAGGGCGATATGGGCATGTTCTTCATTCGTTGCTGTACCCACCCCCATGGGGATTGCCTTTTGCTTAAGGGCTTCCAATGTCTTGACGACACCGGGAAAAATCTGCACCTCATCACGGTAGAAATCTTCCATCCGCTTGTCCACAAAGGTCTCGATATCTCTGGCGCTAGCGGTAATCCCAAAGCGGTCTTCAATTAATTCTAACGTTTGATCGAGACCTAACGTTAAAAGCTCCGCATAATCTACCGCCTCGGTATCTACGCCAAGATCTTGCAAAAACTCGATTTCTAGGTGGTGCCACATGGCCATGGAATCTAAGAGCGTGCCATCCATGTCAAATAGTATCGCCTTCATTACTTCCTCTATTCTATCGTTGGCTATCGTTTAATGGTCTCTTTCTCATTTATAATTCAGCCATTCAAAAGCTTTGAGTGCCCGCGTCTTTCATTATAGTATAATCAGTAGATGAGAGACAATGAAAGTTTACCCTTGATTAAGGAAAGGCAACCATGGAAACTCACTTCAATCCATTAACGATAAATCGGGTCCGCCGTGTCGGTGTCTTCGATTCCGGCCTCGGCGGGCTTACCGTCCTCGACGAATTGGTCAGGAATTTCCCTCAGGCTGACTATATCTACTTTGGCGACAACGCCAGGGCGCCCTATGGCGACCGGCCTGTTGAGGAGATCAATCAATTCGCGGAGGAAATCGTAGACTTCCTCCTGACCCAAGACGTCGACGCCCTGATTATTGCTTGTAATACGATCAGTGCCCACACCGGCAAAGTGATCGCCGAACAAAATCCGGACAAGTTGGTCATTGGGACTATAGACGCAGCTATCAGTTTAGTTGAGTCTAAACTGGATGAAAGGGCGCAAAATGAGCCGAACCGCGAATGTAAACTAGGCCTAATCGCCACTTCAGCAACCATCAAATCCGGGGTCTACCAAGACAGCCTAGGAAAGCTCATCGCTAATCACCGGCTCACTGCCTATCCCACTCCCCGTCTGGTCCCCTCCATTGAGAAGGGCATCGATGACGAAAAGGAGAAGATGGAAATAATCCGCGAAGAAATAAACCGAATCCACGACGCCGAAGTCGACTATCTTGTGCTTGGTTGCACCCACTATCCCCTATGGGAAGTGGAGATTCAGTCCTACCTCGGTGAAAACGTCGAGATGATCAATCCAGCCGAGGGGATGGCCCAAGAACTTGGCCACCATATCACCTGGACGAGAAACATCGGTGGAATAGAAATCTACACCAGCGGAGACCCAGACAGATATCGCCGACTGATTGAAAAACAGTTACCCGCCCTTCAACGAGCTCAGATAGCCCACGTGAAGCTATCCTAAAAGAAAAAACCCCTGCGTAT
>CAYMYX010000002.1:0-74307 GCA_964394795.1 uncultured Peptoniphilaceae bacterium | reverse complement strand
CTCAATTAAAGTTTGCGAGTTCAATCTTGACTCTATTATTTGTATTATTGTACTGAAAGTACATTACTCAAAGTAATTCATATTATTTAATTTTGAAAGAACAAGTTCAACCGTTCAACAATATCATCTTAAAATAATATTGTCAACAATTGTTTCGATATTTTTCAGGAAAACTCCTAAAAGCTATCGCCAGTTTCATAACTGGACTTTTATCATAACAGGTACTTCCCAATTTGTCAAAACAATTTATCCTAATCTTTTCTCGAAATAGAAAGCCGGTATTTTGCCAATAGTTATAAAGAAAAGAGCCTTGAGCATTAAAATCGATGCTCAAGGCTCCTCTTATAATAACTTGTTTACTTTTCTTTCTGTACAAAGATGACTGCCAATGCGTTAGTTCCGATATGAGTTCCAACGACTCCACCAACTGGGATTAGCTTGGTGTTCTTTAGATCAAACTCTTCAATCATCTCTTCCATAAAGGTAATGGCACTTCTTTTGTCTGGAGTGTAAGCAAAATACACAGGGTAGTTTTCATCATAGCCATTATCTTTAAACTTCCGCTTAATCTTTTTGACACCTGCCTTGTGGCCCCTGGCAACGGCCATCGCATCTAGGTTGCCATCGTCCAAGGTAATCAATGGTTTGATATTAAGGACGTCGCCCAAGCTGGCAAAGGCGGCTGGAATTCGACCACCCATTTTCAGATAACGAAGGGTGTCGATTAGGCCATACACGATAATCCTTTTCTTCAAGGAATTAGCTTCTTCGACGATATCTTCTGACGGAACACCTTCATCTCTGCGTTTGCAAATTGCTTCCACCAAGAGTCGCTGCCCGGTAATAGCTAAAGCCGAATCGATGATAAAGACTCTATCATATCCAAGAGCTTCCTTCGCCTGATAGGCGGAATCTATCGATCCGCTAATGGTTTTACTGAGCGTTACGCAGATAACATCATCCCCTGCCTCTTTAGCTTCATTGAAAACCCTATAGTAGTCAACGAGGGACCCTCGGCTTGTCTTAGGTAACTCATCAACTTGAGTGAGTTTTTCAAAGAAGCGATCGAAATCCTCATTAGTTCGTTGTGGGAACTCCTCATCACCAAAAGTAATTGGCAGGTTGATCAAATCTACATTAAGCAACTCAGCGTCTTCTAATGTCATATCGCTGGCATTGTCTGTCACTACTCTAATCATTGCACTCTCTTCCCTATCCTTATTTCGTTTTTACATTATCTTTATTAACTATACCCGATAAAAAAGGCCTTACAATAGACAATTCATAAGGCCTTGATTCTTTTACTTATCTTCCGTAATACATCCCAATATGTTCCCGCCCATCATTCTCAAATTCAATTTGCATGTAGGTTAAGACAAACTTTTTAAGACTAGGATAAACAAAGAATCTGCTCGCATTGGGCCATATCGTTGCACCCGGATCCGCAAAATAAACCTCATCAGTGGTTGGGTTGTATCCGGCAACAACCATAATATGACTGAATGTTGCATCGTTATGACCATTGAAATGGGGACCACCATACCATTCTACCGCATCCAAAGCGACAGGGTAACCGGTTTGGAACGACCGCAATATTTCTTTTCTAACCATCTCATAGCTTGGGGTGTGAACCGTTGTATATTGGTTTCTACCCAACCACCGGTTGATACCCTTTTCGAACCACCGGTCATGAAAGCTGGTGTAGCCGTAATAATCCGTCGACATAAATTTGGCTAGATTATTGATGGTCAAGCTATAGCCTTCTGCCGATGTATAGGCACCCAACTTGTTAAGAATCATGTAGCCCGCTGCCGGGCCACAATAATAGTTGTTCGGTTGTCCTGCCCAGGAGATGTTATTGTACATCATCCAATTGACAAGTTTACCATCTTTATCAAAAAGTTCCCAACGATAATCAAGGTATTGAAGACCGGTAGCCATTGTGCCTGAAGATCTAAAATAATACCAGTATCCATTGATTTGCTGCCAGCCAGTTACTAAGCCTGTATTTTGGTTCAAGTAATACCATTGGCCATTAATATATTGGAAACCTGTAGCTTGAGACCCAGAGGAACGGAAATAATGCCAAGTATCATCAATCCACTGCCATCCGGTTACCTGGCTGCCACTCGTAGTACGAAAGTAATATCGAAGGCCATTCACCGGGTCCGTCCACCATCCTTTGTAATAGTCGTATGGCCCGGCAGGTGATAGCCACCGCTTGCCACTTTCCTGATAAAACTGATTTATATTTTGTCCGTCTTTTACAATATATTTCCAGGCGAAATTTTGACCATTGTTGATTGGAAGCCAATACCAACCATTTTCCAACATGAGATTATCTTTAAAGAAGTACCAATATCCATTAATGAACTGCCAGTTATTTACTGCAGAGCCTGTACTTGGTCGAAAATAATAGTACTTGGATGTTACAGGATCGAGATACCATCCCCTAAAATAAGCAGTTGGACCCGCCTTTGAGAGCCAAGAGTTTCCGTTAGCAACGTATATACTGTCTATATTGATGCCAGATTGGTTAAAATACTTCCAAACGTACGCATCCTTTTCGCCGGCCTGTGTTGCTACCCAGTACCAGCCATTGCTTAGCGGCATTCCATTTTTATAATAGGTCCAACCACCTGATGAATTTACCCAACCTTGTAACAGCGTTTGGTTGCTCTCGACTTGCGTAACAACTGGCGAACTAACCGTTACCTGTTGATCCTCTTGTACCGGAACCGCTGTAGCTTCGTCAGCTCTGCTTGTCGAATTTGATGAGAGAGCCATAATAAACATGAGCGTAAATACTACTTGTTGCAACAACCTTTTAATCCTAATGGTACTCATAAATTTCTCCTTCAGAAAATACCTTAATATTCGTTTTCGATAACAGTGAAAGGCCGTTGATGCCGTTATTTTATAGTTGTGTCATAACTCAGTTATAGCATACGGGACAATCTCAATTATGGTGGTTTTCTGAAATATTTATTAAGATATTGTTAAGATTTTATGTAAATTTTTTATTATATAGTACAGCCAGCAATTTCTGTTATCTTGCCTAGTGCAAGATTGCTTATGCTAGAATAAGTCATAGGTTGATAATGAGTGGGAGGTAGAGAGATGCATATATTATTAATTGAAGATGATCTAAGTCTAGTTGAAGAAGTTTCGCTGATATTAAGGGAAGCGGACTATCAAGTTTCAACAGCAGGCGGTCAACAAGAAGCGCTAACTCTCCTTTATGAAAAAACCTTTGATCTCATTCTTTTGGATATTTCTTTGCCTGATGGAAATGGCTTCTCGCTATGCTCTGCCATCAAAGCGGAATATGAAGTACCTGTTATCTTCTTGTCAGCTCTCAGTGACGAGTACTCTACAGTTACTGGTTTAGAATTAGGAGCTGAAGATTACATTTCCAAACCCTTCCGGTCAAGAGAGTTGTTGGCTCGGATCAATAGCGTCATGAGAAGACACCATTCTAGCTCATCCATTTCCATTGGCGATTTAGTTTTAAACACTCAGAAAGCAAAGTTGACGAGGGAGAATCAAGAGATCCCCTTATCTGCTTTGGAATATCGCCTTCTCCTGATCTTTGCTAATCATCCAGGCAAGATGTTAAGTAGAGATTACCTAGTAGAGGAAATTTTCGCCATCACCGGAGAGTATATTCTTGACAACACGCTCACCGTGTATATAAAGAGACTCCGCGAAAAAATTGAGGAAGATCCAACAAAACCAAAGCATCTGCTAACTATTCGTGGATTAGGCTACCGCCTGGATCTCGATTAGCTTACGTTATGAGGTAATGGCCATGGCCCACAATAAGACACAACGTAACAAACCAAAACTTTATCAAGTAGATTTTCTCAAGCGCCTGCAAACTCGAATCGTCTTCGCCATCCTCTTAGTAATCGGCCATGTTATCTTCTTTAAGGACTACTTATGGATCAGTCTGATAACCAGCATATTATGGATAGTTTTTAGCATTTGGCAAGATGTGAACCGCAATAAAGCGATTGTAGCCTTCAATGATGACTTGGAACGAATATTAAGTGGGCAAACTAAGTTGACCCTGCAAGACTATCATGAGGGAGATCTAAGCATTCTAGCTGCCAATATCGAAAAGATACTCCATCGGCTTTATGAATACCAGGCATCGCTCCAAAATGACAAAACCTATTTGGCCGATTCATTGGCCGATGTCTCCCACCAGTTACGAACTCCCTTAGCCTCTTTACAACTACTCTTGGATCGTCTTGGTCATGAGGCTAATAGCCCACAAGAAAAAAAGGAAATCCATTACAAGATTCAAGTACTTATCAATCGCATCACCCGGTTGATTGAAGATTTATTACTCATGTCGAAGCTGGACGCAGGCGCTATTAAGTTGGACTAATCTACCAGTTCTATAACTTACTACCAATCCTCAATGTTCGAGATAATATCCTCCTTCCCTTACTTTTGGATGGGAAGAATGTTGATCAAGATAACTTGGATGAACTTATTGACACTCTAGGCCTTCAAGGAAAGGAAGAGTCGTTACCGAACCAACTATCGGGTGGTCAACAGCAGCGGGTATCCATCGGACGTGCTTTAATCAATCATCCCGCACTGGTATTAGCGGACGAACCCACTGGTAATTTAGATCGAGCCAACTCGAAAGAGATTGTAAATTTGCTGAGATTGGCTAATGAGAAGTATGGCCAAACGCTTATCCTCATCACCCATGATGAATCCATTGCCCTTCAAGCAAAGCGAATTATCATGCTGGAAGACGGAAAGATCATGCGAGATGAGGTGGTGCGGTCATGAAATTATTATTTAATTTGGCAAAAGCCAATCTTTTCAAGCAAAAGAGACAGACGATTGTCACGATTATAGGAGTTATTTTGTCAACTGCCATGATCACCGGTGTAATTTCCTTGGTGGTTTCTTTTCAAAACTTTTTGTTGGAAGACGAAATAGCCAATGAAGGTCGTTGGCATATTAAGTCCTCTGATCAAAGTTCAGCAGAGATAGAAGAAGCAGTCAACGATGCCTCAGTAAAAGAGGTTAATCCCATATATGGCCTGGGCTATGCTGATTTCGAAAGTCTAAATAGTGATAAACCTTACCTGTATATTGCCAGTATTGATAATTTCGAGAGCGAGGTAACTCCTCCGGTTATCATTACCGAAGGTAGACTACCGGAAAACTCTACTGAGATTATTATCCCCTCTCACCTTTCCCTCTATGTGGAGAATAACTATGCTATTGGTGATCAGCTTGATTTGGAGATAGGATATCGGGAGATTCCCGGAGAGGAAAATGAGTATCTCGGTCAAGATGTTCGTTTCACCCACACCATGGATGATAGAGAAGAAAGTATCGTCAACAAAGAGACGCGCAGCTTCACTGTTGTTGGTTTTTACGAGAGACCTGAATTTGAACCTTTTACCGCTCCCGGCTTCACCCTGTTAACAACTGATGCAGTTATCGATCCGGTAAATACTAAAGCAACTTATTATATAGAGTTAGATAGTATTGAAGATTATGAAGCTTATATTGAACGATTCGGAATCGATAAGTTCACTGAGCATACCGGTCTCTTTCGCTATTCGGGCAACGATCGCAATGAAATAGTGAATTCAGTAATCACGAGCTTGGTTATTATCTGTCTAGCGATTATCATCATAGGGTCAGTCGTGTTGATTCAAAATGCCTTCAATATCTCATTAACCGAAAGGACAAAACAATTTGGCCTACTTTCATCTATAGGTGCTAGCCAAAAGCAACTAAGAAAAATAGTCCTTATTGAATCCTTTATTATTGCAGCAATTGGCATACCTTTAGGTATAGCATCAGGTTTATTAGGCATCATGTTGACTCTAGGTGTCGTTCAAAACATCCTCAACAGTGTTACATTCACCGCATTTAAAGTACCCTTAACACTGACCATATCGTGGCCATCCCTCGTTATTGCGGCTGTTTTGGCCTTAGTGACAATCCTAATATCCGCATACATCCCTGCGATAAGAAGCACTCGTCAAACCGCTATTCAGGCGATTCGGTCTAACAAAGATATCGTTGCAAAGCCCGTTCGCGTCAATGGCTTAGTCTCCAAGATTTTTAAAACACCTGGTTATTTGGCTAGTAAGTACTATAAAACTTCTAAGGCAAAGTATCGATCAACAGTTATTAGTCTCACACTGAGTGTAGTCCTATTCTTATCGGCCTATACATTCACTAATCTTATGACCCAATCCAATCAGTCGCTCTATATGTCAACGGATGCTGACATTAGTCTCACCGTTAATAAGAGCGAAGCCACACCTGATCTTGCCCAACAGATTAAAATGACTGAGGGTGTGGAAGAATCTAGGCATTATATTGAAACCGCGATGGAACTTATCGTTTCAGCAGATGACATTGATAATTATAAGCTGGCAGAAGAGACATATGCTCTTACTCCCCTCCGGGATGGACTAGGTATACTTCGACCAAGAGTCGTCTTTCTCGAAGAAAAAGAATATGCTGAATATGTAGAGAGCATAGGTGTCAACCCAGAGAGTTTAATTGCTACCGCTGAATCAACAACAGAAACCGTTCCTTCTCCTATCATCTATAACAAAGTATTTATGTTCCAGCCTGAATCTACTTCATACGTCAATTTCAATATCTTTAATAAAGCAGATGCAAAAATAGATTTGTTAGGTTATCAAGAAATAGAAGGATATCTTCATGCCATTACTGGTCCTCTGGAAAACGGAGAGCTTGGAGTTATGTATTACAAGGAAATGAGCGAACCAAACGAAGTCGAATCAACAACGTTGACTAAATCAATGAACGAAGCGACAAGCATCATCACTACATTTTCATCGAGCGTATTAACAGACAAACTTCCAGAAGATATTACTCAACGAGAATCGCTGACATTGATTTTCCCCTACTCTGCATATGATCAAGTTACTGCTATTCAGGGTGAATTTCAAAGTTTTAGTAACCCTATAGATGCTTATTTAATTGACACATCAGACCACTCACAAGCGATGAAGGAATTGGGGATACTAAGCCAAACGCAAGAAGGGTACGCCAATGTATCAGACATCAAGGGGGTTCAACAAGACCAGTATGCCATGAAATTAATTATCGATATCTTCTCCTATGGTTTCATCATCCTCATTACTTTAATAGGTTTAGCTAATGCCTTTAACACCATAACCACCAACATCTATTTGAGGCGTACCGACTTCGCCATGCTTCGAAGCGTAGGCATGGGCAGAAAAGACTTTGATAAGATGATCATGCTTGAAAGTCTTCTATACTCAACAAGGTCCTTACTTTTAGGACTGATTATCGGGACAGGACTATCTCTATTGATCCAGAAAGCCTTCCAACAAGGGATAGATACAGGATATTCGATTCCTTGGCAACCAATGTTAGCTGTTGTTGCTGTAATCCTAATCTTCGTGACAATAACCATGTTTTATTCCGTAAAGAAAGTTCGCAAAGTGAATGTTATTGAAGCTCTAAAATCTGAAGTTAGTATGTAATACAAAAACCCCGCCAAATTTCGCTGGCGGGGTTTAAAACTATTCCATCTCAATATTATTTACACTCTAGTACATCTTTGCTCCGGCAGGTATCCTTGGATTCAATACAACAAGGTTAAGTACTTCTTCCCCTTCCTCTTCATGAATCGCAGAGATAATCATACCTTCGGAATCCACGCCCATCATCTTTCTTGGTGGCAGGTTGCAGATAGCTAATAGGGTTAAACCAATAAGATCTTCGGCGTAATAATTTTCCTTTATGCCGGATAGAATAACTCTGTCCTTACCTGAGCCATCATCAAGCGTAAACTTGAGCAGTTTCTTCGACTTAGGAACCTCTTCACAGTTAAGAACCTTAACCGCGCGGTAATCCGCTTTAGAGAATGTTTCGAAGTCAATCATGTCTTCGAAGAGAGGTTCTACCTTCACTTTCGAGAAGTCGATATTGCCTTGGTGCTCAAATTCAACTAAAGTCGATTTCTTGGTTTCTTCAGAGTCTTCCCCTTGTTCTCTACCTAGCGGTTTCATCGTTGGGAAGAGGAGGACATCACGGATTGAAGTTTGGTTAGTAAGAACCATAACCAGGCGGTCAATACCCATACCCATTCCACCTGTAGGCGGTAAGCCAATTTCTAAAGCGTTGACGAAGTCATCATCCATAAGGTTGGCTTCTTCATCGCCAGCTTCTCTCAATTCTACCTGATGCTCGAAACGTTTCTTTTGGTCTTCAGCATCGTTAAGCTCAGAGAAGGCGTTGGCAATCTCCCAACCATTGACGAAGGCTTCAAAACGCTCCGTCATATCCGGCTTCGTCGCAGACCTCTTGGCAAGAGGACTGATCTCTACAGGATACTCATAAACAAAAGTAGGTTGCACCATCTTGTCTTCTGCAAAGGTTTCATAGAATTCGGAGAGGATTTTTCCTTTACCGACATAGTCTTCTACTTTGATGTTGTGATTTTTGGCTAATTGGTGTGCTTCCGCGTCCGTTTGAATTTGGTCGAAATCCACACCGGCATATTCCTTTACCGCTTCCGTCATCGTGATTCTGCGCCAAGGTGGCGTAAAGTCAATCTCTGTGCCTTGGTAGTCGACCACCATACTGCCATTTACCTTTTCGCAGACGGTAGAAACTAACTGTTCAGTAAGCTCCATCATGCCTTCGTAGTCGGTATAAGCTTCGTAAAGCTCGATGGCCGTATATTCTGGATTATGACGGGTGCTCATTCCTTCGTTACGGAACATTCTGCCCATTTCATAGACACGGTCAAAACCACCAACGATTAGGCGTTTGAGATATAGCTCATTTGCTATACGTAGATACATATCTAAACCTAAGGTGTTATGGTGAGTGACAAAGGGTTTTGCTGTCGCTCCGCCAGCTATCGTGTTAAGAATTGGGGTCTCAACTTCAAGGAAGTCCTTTGCATCTAAGAAGTTACGGATTTCACTGATGATTCGTGAGCGCTTAACAAAAACTTCTTTAACCTCGGGATTGACAATCAGGTCAACGTAACGTTGCCTGTAGCGGAGGTCTTGATCTTTTAGGCCATGATACTTTTCAGGAAGTAGTTGTAGGCTCTTTGTCAGTAAAGTTATCGTTGCTGCTTGGATGGTAATCTCTCCTGCCTCACTACGAATCACTGTACCGCCAACACCGATGATATCACCGATATCCAGCTTCTTCACTTCAGGGAAGTCCTCTTCTCCGATGAGATTAAACTTGGCTAAGACTTGAATTGATCCCTTGGCATCTTGTAAATCAATAAAATTGATTTTGCCGTGCCCTCTTTTTGACTTTATACGACCAGCGACGGTTACTTCTTTACCTTCGAACTCGTCGAAGCTGTCGATGATGTCCTTCGAATAATTGCTGACATCATATTTAGCGATTCTGTGGGGATCTTTTCCCTCATTGCGCAACTCGTCAAGCTTTTCATGACGAATCTGCACCATCTCATTATCGCTGATATTCTTTCTCATTCATTCCTCCTGTATTGATTCTTCCTCGGTAGAGTTAGGTTTACTTCTCGTCCTACTTATTTTTCAGGATTTCGATAACTTTGTATTCGACCGAACCGCTTGGAGAATCTACAGTGAGTGTATCACCCTCTTTAGCACCAACTAGAACCTTGCCAAGTGGTGATTCATTGGAAATCTTATTCTTCTTCGGGTTGGATTCTACTGTTCCAACAATAGTAAACTGCATTTCTTCATCAAACTCGACATCGAGGATTTTTACCGTTGACCCGATCTTGACGGTCGTGGTGTCGGTTGTCTTGTCTTCCTCTATGATTTTTGAATTCTTCAACTGTTGTTCAATCGTGTAGATGCGTTCCTCAACTTGCGCTTGCTCGTCTTTAGCCGCATCGTACTCTGCATTTTCTGAAAGATCACCAAAGCCTCTTGCCACTCTTATCTTGTCTGCAATCTCAGCTCTCTTTGTCGTGCGTAAATACTCTAATTCATCTTCTAGCTTGTGGTATCCTTCAATGGTTAAAATCGTTACTTCTGTCATGTTTATTCACTTCCTCATCCAATTGTCATAAGGTTCTTCCCAATTTGCTCATTATATTTACTTTTCTATTTGCTGTCAATTAGCCTTTAGCCTCGATTTGTATCCTCAGCCCTAAGCTCCCCTATTGACTTCGTACTTATACATTGTTGTGGTATCTCCAAGATCGTTATGACTTCTTGGAGTCTCTCGACACTCTCTGCCTCTATCTCAAAGTAGGGGTAAGACAGAACATCCTTCTCCCACTCGTCTAATTCTACCCGAGCGCCTTGAAGAAGATACCTACTCCTAACTTTATTAAACCTTTGTAGCTGATCGTAACCCAATTCTTTCAACATATAAATAAGGGTTTCCGTATCGTCGATGTGAACGGTCAATTCTTCGTTTACCCGAGCCTGCTGATTTTCACGCCTCTTTTTGATGGTGAATTCTGTCTTCAGGTCTTCATCAACTTTCGTCTCTCGAATTCTCATGTATTTCGTCGGATCTAGAGGTTTTACACTGGAATCAATCAGATAATTGGTCTGATATTCAACGCAATCAAATATCGCTTTGACTTCTTCTAACTTTGCTAATAGTTTTTCTTTAGGAAAGCCAATTACCTTAACTTCAATCTCATTCATGCCTACCCCCTTTCAAATCTGCCTTGGCCGAAAATCTAAGTAGTCTGCAGACAAACAGTAAAACTCCGTTTGCCCAATCTTTCCTTCTACAACCTGCTTCAAACCCGTGCTATGAAGATGGCCATACACACAGACATCCACTTTATAATCTACGATTTGTTGGCCAATTGCGTTCAGCTGTCCGTCTTTCGTAAAAGGCGGATAGTGAGTCATGCCGATTACCTTACTCAAGCTATCCTTTTTCAGGTGCTTATAGCTGAGCTGCAAGCGCTGCAACTCTCGGTCGAAAATCTTCTTGTCGTGATCAGTAAAATCAGGTGAGTCGGGACTGATCCAACCTCTCGTACCGAATACCCCGACATCATTGATGATGGCGGAATCATTTTGGAGAAAGTGGATGGTCCGGAAATCTTTCTGCCGGATTTTTCCTATGGATGCCCACCAGTAATCGTGATTGCCTTTGATCATTACTTTATAGCCCGGAAGGTCATCAATCCGATCCAGGTCCTTTACCCCTTCATCGAGGGTCATTGCCCATGAAATGTCGCCTGGAATTAGAACGATATCTTCGTCGCGCACAAGTTCTTGCCATGATTGAAAAATTCGCTCTTCATAATCTGTCCAGTTCTCCCCGAAAACCGACATATCTTTTGCTTTGGTAATGTCTAGGTGCAAATCCGATAACCCGAATATCATAGCCATCCTTTATTGATTAAACTCATCCTTTAGAATCTCTAGAAGCACCTGAGCCTCTTCTTCATCAAAAGTAATGCCTTTACTCATACGTGTATGTTCAGGGTTCCATGAACGCAAATCATACTTTGCATCTCTTTCATTCCAAGAAACAAGATTCAGTTCTTTTCTCCATCCTTTAGCGTCTTCACTAAGTACCCCTAGTTCTTCAACGATATCAAATTTAAGTTCAGCCATATCAACCTCCCTTTCCGTAAATTGCTTAATATGCGAACATTATACTAGAATTCACTGCTTTTAGCACATTATTATCAGGCACTGAGTGAATCTTTGAGAATAATAAATATAGTATACTATAAGGAGTTGACGTTGGAGGTTCAAATGCAGATTGAAAAAATACAATACCAACAGAATAAAGGAGTCTTTATCTACACGATAGCAAAGAAGAACTACTGGGTCTCCTATGAAAAGTATATCGAATGGGCTTTCCATCAAAACGATGAAGTTGACAGTGAAATGCTCGCCCTTATCAGTAAAGAGAATTCGAAGAATCAATCCTTCTCGATAGCGGAACGATACGCTCTCTACAAGCCTAGGACTGTTCAAGAAGTCATCAATAAGCTCCGACTGAATCAAATCGAAGAGGACCACATTGAAGGCGCAATCGAAAAATTAAAGAAGTTAGGTCTGTTAGATGACGATTCTTTTGCTAAACGCTATGTCGAGGAAATGTATCGATCAAAGGACTGGAGCCGCTATCAACTCTATGCGAAATTAATGGAGAAAGGTATTGGCAAGAATATTGTCTCTTCCCACCTTGATCAAATAACGGATACCATGGAAAAGGAAAAGGTATCTAGCATTTTAAATAAAAAATACTTCAGAAGAGACTATAGTTCGAAGAAGGAGAAGGATAAAGTTGCCCAAGCTTTGATGCGCAGGGGGTTCAACTCAAATGTCGTAAAGTCTGCCATGAAAGATTTTCTCCAAGAGTGGAGCGATGATGATTACTAAAGCTTATTATGTTTACATGCTCCGGTGCGGAGATGGCAGCTACTACACTGGTTACACGACCGACCTTGAAAGCCGCTTAAAGAAACACCAAAGTGGTGTAGCCGCCAAATATACGAGGAGTCGCCTGCCGGTGGAGATGGTGCAGGCATGGCCCTTTGAAGATTTAACCACAGCCCTACGAATCGAGTGGGCAATCAAACAATTGACTAGACCGAAGAAAGACCGGCTGCTCTCGCTTAACTTGACCAGCCAAGAAGTAGTCGTAAAACTTCTGGATAATAACTAACCGCACTTCTACAGAAGGTAGAAATGCGGTTTTTTTATTTGTTAGGATAGATGACCTGAGGCTGCAGCAGAGGCAACTTCATAAATTCACGAGTGACCAAATCTGCCGTAGCATCATAGAACTCATTGACCATGATGATTTCAGAATCACTAGGTATCTGGATACTGAGCTCAGGACTAGCCGAAATCTGATCTCGGATTAGTTGGTAGTACTGAATCTCGTCATCCGTCTTAATTATGATTCTCTCCTGCCCTTCTGTAGTGAAGGCGGATTCTGCGTTGAAGGTTTTATTCATTACTCTAGACCAAGGAATCTGTAAGGTGTTGATTTGGACCATAGGTAAGAGAGGAACCAAGTCAATACCAAATACAGTAGGGTAGACGTTGTCGCCCACAACCCAATCCTTACTAGACACAAAGCCCCATCCGCTATTATTTCGACGTATACCAATATTGGTGTAATCAATTTGAACATCTGAAGCATTAATCGTTCCTTCAGGGTCTACTATATTCAGCTGATTGAGAACCTGTTCACGGAAGGAGATTGCCTCTTCCGGCCCTCCGATTTGTTCGACGGTTAAGGGTTGCTCCTGTTGCAGGCGGTCGTACGTATAGATTTCAAACTCGTTTACTCTTGGATTCGCTCTGCTATTCCCGTTTAAGGCAACTTGTGGCAAGCTCGTTTTCGTAAAGGAGATAACATTGTTGTAGACATAGTTAATCATCCGGTGATAAAAATCCTGAAGAATAACTTGACTACCAGCCTGGTTCCCACTTACCGTACTGACGACAAACTCACCGGAGGTGACCCCAATCTCAGGATCTCTCTCGATAATGTTGTAGTCTATTCTCGTTAGTGTACCCTCTTCATCACCTGAGATAATCTCTTGAGTGGAATAGGTTAACGGTCTACTGTTAGACCAGATATCACTGATTAAGTAACTGGTATACTCATAATAAGGGAAGCCATTCTCATCCAGTCTTCTCGTACGAATGCCTATCAAGACACTCATATTTAAGTCATCGATGATAACCGCCGGATTGATGCGGTTATTCTGAGCTAATTGTTGATACTCTTCTATAACTTCACTCGAGACCTGCTCATCCACTCGTTCAAAGTAGAAAGCACGTGATTCAAAAGTAAAACAGAGGACATCCTCTTCCAATGATAATAAGTCTAATGAAAGCGCATCTCTATCTCTAACCATCATGATTTCGATGTATTCTTCATCAAAACCATTAAGGCTTGGGGGAGTCGTATAACGATAGTCAAGATAAGACTGCAAGCTGACATACTTGCTGGAAAAAGTAGGTGAATTGGAAAAGTAGGCGTTAATGGCAACAAGGTTGCGCGTGATATAGAGCTCGTCGCCAACTTCAAACTGGGATAGGGTGGTTAGGTTTTCACCCAATTCTTCAATCTCGGTTAATGCCCAAGTTCCCTGCACTTCCAGTGTTTGGTTTCTAGGTAATTGAACGGTGTCATTTACATTGGGCTCCGTTCTTGAAATGGGTTGGCAAGAAGTTAGCATCAGTAAAAAGGCGATTACGAAAATTATTCTCTTTTTCATATCACCACCTAAACACTTTCCTTGGGCAAGGCCACACTGACCGTTGTTCCCACATCAACTTTGCTTCGGATATTCAGACTTCCCCCATGGGCTTTAGCAATTTCTTCGCAGATAGAAAGGCCCAAACCGGAATGGGATGCAGAACTCGAGCCCTTCCAAAACTTCTCGGTTACTAAAGAAATCTCATCCTCGGAAATACCGATACCGGTATCGGTCACCGCTATTTTTATTTCATCCCCTTCATCGGACAAGTCAGTAATGATTGTTCCGCCCTCGCCGGTAAACTTGATGGCGTTATCGATAACGTTGAGTAACAGTTGCTTTATCTTATCTTCATCCGCTGTCAGCAGAATGACATCTTCGTTGAAATTGAAGACCATATCAATATGCTTTTCTCTGGTGTGAGGTCTAAACTGGGTGATTATTCGTTGGGTGACATCCACCAGGTCAAACTGATCCTTACTTAGTGTTATGCGACCTGCGGAGAAACGGGAGAAGTCCAGTAAGTCTTCGACCATGGCCGACAAGCGTTCCGATTCTTTCTCGATAATCTTCAAGCCTTCTCTATTAATCTCTTCGTCGACCCCATCGGACTGCAAAGTAATTGCCCATCCTTTTATCGAGGTCAGCGGGGTTCTAAGTTCGTGGGATACCGAAGAAATAAATTCATTTTTCAAGGCATCCTTCTTGACGATATTCTCGCTCATGAAGTTAAGCGTCTTGGCTAAACCACCAAGCTCGCCAAAATATTCATCTTCCGCTTTAATGTTGAATTGCCCGTCGGCTAGCTTGTTTGCTACCTTGGTCAGGTCCGAAATCGGATTGATAATCGAACGAGACAGCAAGTAGGAAAGGATTACAGAGATCGTTAAGGCGGCCAAGCTGAAAATTATTGAAGTCGCTGCCCTATCCATAACAATCCGGTCAACACTCTGTAGACTAGTCGTCAAACGAATAAAACCAACTTGTTGGGATTGATTCCGCAGAGGATAGGAAACGCTCATTACCTTTTGGGTATCGTAAGGCACATTTCCTATATAGACCTTATAGCGATTGTCTTGTGCCGCCAATACATCAGCTGTAGACAATTGCTCACCAACAAGGTCCGTACCGATGCCATCATATAGAACGGTTCCGTCATTAGATACGATCTGAACCTGGCTGTCATTGGACCGATAAAATTGATTCTTGTTCTCTACGATTACATCCATCAAGTCAGTATCTGAAAAATAAGTAAGATAAAGGTCAGCGTTATACCTTGCTTGGTTATGCAAAACGCTGGCCATATTATCGTAATAATACTGATTTATCGACTGCAGATAAAAAATTTCGAAGATGACGATTACCAATAAGGTAATGACAAAGAAAAAGCCCATGATTCGAAAACCAACCGTACCGACCAGATGATGCTTATTACTGTTGTTTAATCTTTTTTCTTCCAACGATAACCAACCCCCCAAACAGTTTCTAGGTATTCAGGCTTTGCAGGATTCTCTTCTATCTTTGACCGTATACGTCGAATATTCACGTCGATAATCTTTGTTTCTCCGTGATACTCTTCTCCCCAAGCTAACTGCATAATTTCATCTCTCGTAAAGGCTTTGCCTAATTGAGTCATAAAGATGCGAATAATCGAAAGCTCGGTTGGCGTAAGGTCGATTTCCTTATCCCCCTTATGAAAGGTTCTCGAATAGAGGTCCAAACGGAAAGGGCCATCCGTAATAATAGTCTGACTTTCATTCTTCTTGTCTGCACCTGGCTCTAGGTTTAAGCGACGGATAAGGGAATTAATGCGAAGAACCAGCTCCTTTGGATTGAAAGGTTTCATCATGTAATCATCTGTTCCTTTTTCAAGACCTAAAATACGGTCAATCTCTTGAGATTTGGCCGTTAACATAATGATTCCAATCTCCGGAAACTCCGTTCTGAGAATCTCACATACCTCGTAGCCGCTGATCCCCGGTAACATTAAGTCCAGTACCACGATATCTGGATGTTCCGAGCGGGCCAACTCAACACCCTGTTCTCCGGTTTCCGCTTCAATGATTTCGAAACCCTCATTCTCTAAATTAATCCTTGTGAATTTACGAATAGGTGCTTCATCTTCTACGAGTAATATTTTTGTCGTCATTCTTCCCTCCTAACCGTTCATTTACTTTTTCTATCTTCTTCTCAAAAGCCTCAAGGCGCTGAGAATAATATGTTTTGTTATTCCAATCTTCGATACCAAGATTACCGAATTCTAACTTGTATGCGATAAGCATCTGGGAGTGAACCCCTTCCACTTCTCTTCTCTTTTGATCAAAGCCTTGATCACCGACTAAAGGATGACCGATGGAGGCCATATGGACCCGAATCTGATGAAAACGTCCCGTCTCCAATTCAATATCTACATAGGTCCACTGGTCAGTGCCCATTATCGGTCGAACTCGAGTAATAGACCGCTTTCCCTCATCATTAGAATCAACTACCTCAACGTTTTTCCCTTTGCGTACAAGGTTCAAATCAATCTCTATATTCTCATCAATTCTACCATAGCATACAGCGCGGTAATACTTTTTAATCGATCCGTCGGCTATTGCTTCATTCAAGGTCATCGCTGCTTTATGGTTCTTCACCCCGATGATTAATCCTTCCGTGTTGAAATCTAATCGGTTGACGATGGAAGGCCGAAAGCTCTTCTCTCGCCTAGGCATGTATTCTTCCTTTGCGATGAGATCATCAACGAAAGCATCGACTACATTTTTTCCATAATTACTCTTCTTCGCCGCATGGGAAAGTAGGGCCTTCGGTTTATCAATAATCGAATAATCTGGGCCATCAAAGACGTAACTCAACTGAACCTGTGCTTTGCTGGTTTTCACTTTCTTTTCAAATTGCTCCAATTCTTCCTCATAGATATAGAGTTGGATTTTATCTCCTAATTGAAGCTCTTGATCAGGTTCAGCTTTCTTTTTATTCACTTTTATCCGCTTCTTTCTTATCATCTTTTGTAAATAGGATGTTGCGGCAAGCGGTAAGTACTTATTAAGAAATCGATCTAACCGCTGATTAGCATCGTTCTCGTGAATCTCGACTTCCCTCATGTGGTCTACTTTCTATGGATACGTCGCATCGTGATGGACTTAAACAATCATTCTACCTACTAAAATTATACCAATTAAAAAGGCGTATCCCAAAGAATACGCCTTTACACGAATTTATTCTGCATTCAGCTCGATTATTTCGACATCAGCACTTTGAGGAATTTCATCCCTAGTGATATCTAAACCAACGGCAACATCAACATTTTGTGCAACGGATAAATCATTCAGCGCTTTCAACATCTCTGGTAAGTGGAAATGTACATCAAGGATATCATAGATTCCATCTACGTAAATCTTCTCAAGATCGTAGTCTCTGGAGATGATACCTGCTAAAAACCCATAAAACTGATCAGTGTTCTTAATGTTGTAATCTTTAGCATTGATTAAGCGTACGCCATGATCTAGGCTGTATATGTGAGAGTTATCGGTATCAATAAAGGCGATATTCCCATTACCAGACTTCTTTTCTTGGTTTGCTTTCTCAATTAACCAACTCGTTTTTCCGCTGCCTGATTTTCCTAATACTAATGTAACCATAGTTTTCTCCTCTCAATGAAACTAATCTTCTAGCTCGTCTTCGTCGTCATACTCTTCCATGATTCTTTCGAATTCTTCGGCTACACGATTGAATTCTTCTTCGTCTTCAATCATCGTTACTTCGATTTCGCCGCTATCTTCATCTTCATTGAATTCATAGAGTAGTACTTTTTGCTCATCATCAAGAGTTACAAGTGCGATATATTCTTTTTCTTCATGTGGGAAGACTTCGAGAACTGCACATTCTAGCTCTGTATCGTCATCTAAAGTTAATACGATAACTTCCATTTCATCAAGATCTTCATCGTGGTCATGATCATGGTCATGATTGTGGTGGTGATGGTCATGATCATGGTCGTGGTCGTGATTATGCTCTACGTGATTATCTTCCAATTCCTTGTTTTCCAATGGTGCCTTATCGTTCATGTTTGTGTCCGTCATAGCATCCTCCATTTAAGTTTTTATTTGGTTTACATTTACCCCTAGTGGCTTTCCATAATCGAAGAATCTACCGGCTCCGACTGACTGCTCTAATCAGATCCAACAGGAAGTCGTAAGATCGGTAAACTGATTCAATGTTCACCTTTTCCTTCGTCGTGTGGGCTCCGGTGATATCAGGACCGAAAGAAATCATATCCAAGTTTGGGTTCTTTTGAGCAAACAACCCACATTCTAATCCGGCATGGATATCTAAAACTTCCGCTTCCTTCCCGTAAACCTCTTGGTGAAGCTCTTGGAAAATCTCTCTTAGCCTTGAATCTTCTTTGTATTCCCAAGCAGGATAACCGTCTGAATAAGTCAAATTTGCCTGGACAACTTCAGCAATTTCTTCGAATTTATCCTGTATTTCTTTAATCTTTATCGCTTTCGAACTACGTATTGAAAGGTGTAACTCAGCTTTGTCCTCTTTCAATCCGATAATCGCTAAGTTATCGGAAGCTTCAACGCCCTTCTTATCCGGGTTCATGGAATAGACACCGTGAGGCAAAAGGCCGATCAAAGAGAACAGTTTTGTTTTTGAAGTTTTCGCCAAAGGTTGCTTATCCGAGGAAACGTTAGTCCATGTCAGCGTCACATCCGGTTCTGTCTTCAGTAAGGCGGGAAGGATTTTCTTCTTCGCATCTTCTACTGTCTGGAGAATCAAATGTTCTGCATCTTCGGCGAAACTAATGACTGCTTTCGCTTCATGAGGTATCGCATTATGCTTAGTTCCGGAAGAAAAATCATGAATGTTGATTGGCGTTTCTCCATCGATCTCACGAAGCAGGTCGGCCATTGCTTTAATCGCATTACCACGCACATTATGGATCTCCATGCCCGAGTGACCGCCCTTTAAATTGGAAAGTTTCAACTCTAGGCAATGGTAAAATTCACTGTTATCCTCTCTAACGAGAGGTAGCGTCATAAGGGCTGTCGTTCCACCGGCACATCCGACAGTAACGAATCCTTCTTCTTCCGAATCCAAATTAATGAGGCCGTCCCCACTTAAGAAACTAGAATCAAGGCCAATAGCTCCGTCCATACCTGTTTCTTCTGTCCTAGTTACTAGGACGCTAATTGTAGCAGGCAAGTCTTCTTCCAACGCTGCCAAACCCATAGCGACACCAATCCCGTTGTCTGCGCCTAAGGTAGTTCCTATCGCAGTTAGCCAACCGGATTCCACTTCCGTCTCTATAGGGTCGGTACTAAAGTCGTGGTCACTGTCTTCGTCTTTCATGCAGACCATATCCATGTGCCCTTGCAAAATGAGGTGGCGTGGATTATCTACTTGTGTGGTTTTCTTGGTGATGAGTACATTGCCCACTTGATCTGTCTTCGTATCAAGCTGCAATTCTCTACCCATCTCTACAAGTAATTCGGTAATTCTTTCTTCATCGTCCGAGCAGCGAGGAACTTGGTTGATGCGATTAAAATAGCGAAATACGGGATGCTGCTCATAGCTACTGTAGTCCACCGCTTATTCCTCCTCGCCGTAATAACGCTCTACTGGATATACCTTTTCTAGATTTCTCATTTCGTTAGCATACTTCTCCTGCTGTTTAAGCATTAAGAATTGTTGGCTAAGTTGAGGTTTCACAGACTCGTAATCCGTGTCTTGGATCTTATTTTTCTCATTCAGCTTAATAACGTGGTAACCAAACTGCGACTTCACCGGTTCGGATATCTCGCCTTCTTCCATATCAAGAAGAGCATTCTCAAATTCAGGAACCATTTGTCCACTTTGGAAGGCTCCTAGATTACCGCCTCTTTCTTTAGAAGGACAAGAGGATTTTTGCTGAGCCAGTTCGGCAAAGTCAGCTCCTTGATCAAGTTGCTCTTTGATATCGTCTGCTTCTTCCAAACTGTCGACTAAAATGTGGTCAGCATCGAATTGATGAACTGCTACTAGGCGATCCTTGTGCGCTTCATAATATTCTTTGATGTCTTCTTCCTCGACTGTGACATCGTTGAGCATCTTTGTTAAGGCATATTGTTGAATAAATTGTCTTTTCGTTTGTTCAAATGCTTTCTTGAAGTCATCGTCATCTTCGATACCTTTGTCAACGGCTGAGAAATAGAGGAGCTTTTGATGGACGAGTTCATCCCTCAACCTATCTTTTTCCTTTTCGGTTCTAAATTGCGCGCCTTGTTCACCCATGAGGGTTAACAGGCGGTTAAAATCCGCTTCCGTAATTTCTTCATTATTAACTTTCGCGATTAATTTATTTCCTTCGGTCATGTTTTCTTCCTTTCGCCTTGATGCCGTTCTTTTCAAACTCGATCAGGCCAAGTTTCAGCAAACGGCCAATCGATTTTTTAAACTGAGCCTTGCTCATTTTAAATTCTTTCTGAATTTTTTTGGGATCGGACTTATCGTTGTAGGGCAAGAAGCCGTCGTTATTCTTGAGTTTCTCAAAGATACTCTTGGCATCGCTGTCAATGTTTTCATGTGCTCTGCTTTGCAGACTAAGGTCGATTTTCCCGTCATTCTTTACATTTTCGACTCTCGCACTAACCTCTTGGCCAATATTTAAAGCACCCTTCATCTTCTCACTTGGGATCATCGCATTGTACTGACCGTCAACAACAACGTAAGCACCAAATTCAGGGTTCGTTGCGTACACCACACCGTCAACCATGTCATTTTCCTTGATGCGATGAGGGAAAGCAAAATGTTTCTTTACATTCATCGTCGCTGCGATTCGATTGGATTTATCCAAATAGCAGTAAACGAAGACTTTTTCATTTGGTTTTACTTTGTGGATTTGTTCCTTAAAGGGAAGAAAAAGATCCTTTTCTAATCCCCAGTCAAGAAAGGCACCCACCCTGGTCACATCAGTGACCTGGAGAATAGCAAACTCGCCTACCTGAATCTTTGGCTTGCGAGTCGTCGCAATCAATCGGTCGTCGCTGTCCCGTAAGATAAAGACTTCGATGGAGTCGCCAACCGACCATTCTCGATGAACAAACTTTTTGGGCAGTAGGATATCCGTGTGCCCTCCCTCACTAGCTTCTGCCTTCTTATCATTTACATATGCGCCTACAGAGGTAAATCTCTGTATGGTTAAACTCTGCACTCTACCTAGTTCCATTTCAACTCCTATTCAACATAATTACTTGCTCTTACTTCGAGGCTACCATAATCTCTACTCTCTCGTGTAAACCCTTCACCCATAACTTCTGTTGAATGATAAACATAGATAAATGCATTGGAGTCCGTCTTCTCGACAAAATCCTTAATGCGTATATATTCATGCCGCTGAACTACGGTTACGATAATATCGTGAGGTTTCTTAGAGTAACCACCCTTCCCTTGATAGATGGTGGTTCCTCTGTCCATTTCGATATTGATATAGCGGTTTATCCTAGCAGATTCTTTAGATATGATATTCATTACAATTCGTCGGTCAGCACCGGTGATTGCTTCTTCCAACATGAAGCTTGTGCCAAATACAGCGATGACCGCATACAAGGCACTCTCCAAGGAGATGGCAAAAGCACTGATGATTACAACGATTCCGTCAGTCAGAAGAACCCCGCCGGACAGGGTCACATGGGCATAGTCGTGGAGCATGCGGACAATAATATCCGTACCTCCCGTCGATGCCTTTTGCCTCATGACCAAAGCCAAGCCGATGGCCATAAGACCTGATCCAATCACCGCGCTCACCAAAAGATCGTTGGTAACCGGATTATCAATAGGAAAAGACCTTTCCAGGATGATATTGCTGACTGAAAAGCTTATCGTACCATAAAGAGTCAATAATCCAAACTGCTTTCCTAAAAAGATAAGGCCGATAATATATAGGAAAATATTGCCAATCAGGGAGATCGTACCAATCTGCAAATTTGGAAAGAGATGATTAATTACGATGGATAAACCATATACTCCACCGGGAGCGATAGAATGAGGCGCGAAAAACATTGTTGACGCTATAGCCATAAATACCGTGCCCATAGTAATCAACAAGATTTTCTTAATCGTTGTTTTCATAAATCCTCCAAACAACTGTGATGAAAAAAAGGACACCAAAATGGTATCCTTCTATTATTATTCGGCTAGATTCTGAATGAATTCAACTACTTTGTCTAAATTCTCTTCCTCATCTTCCCCATTGACACGCACAATCACTTCCGTTCCTTTGGAGATGCCTAAGCTCATTACATTGAAAATGCTCTTCGCATTTGCAACTTTGCCATCTTTTACGATTTCCACATCACCGGGGATATTCTTTACGAATTGGACTAGAGCTGCTGCTGGTCTGGCATGCAAACCTGTCTCATTTACTACGGTTACAATCTTCTCAACCATTGGTTCCTCCTCAATATTCTTCAGTTCTATTCTTTGTTAGTTGGTAATCTTCTTCGTTGATTCACGTTCAGCAATCTGAGTGGGAAGGTAAATGGTTTCATCCATCTTCTCATCGTCTTGCAGAATCTTTGTTAACTTTCTCATTGCAATTGCCCCAATGTCATAATAGGGTTCAATTACTGTAGTCAGCCTTGGTCGAATAATTGAACCAAGTTTTGTTCCTCCGAATCCTGCAATCTGCAAGTCATTAGGAACCTGTATGTCGTGATCATAACAGTAGTTGATGACGCCAATGGCTAAATCATCCGTCTCTGTGATAACTGCTGATAAATTACTTAGGCCATGCTCGCGGTCATACTCCGCTGCTGCTTCGTAGCCATCATTGGTCGAGTTTTGATCCACGTTGAACGTCAGGGCTTCCTTTTGGAGTGCCTTCATGGAATCTTCGTAACCCAATAGTTTATATTGTCCAATGTCAAAGTTCTTGTTCGTTTTCATATACAGGATGTCTTGATTACCCAGTGCGATGATGGCATCGGTTAGCTCAGCCATCGCTTCACGGTAATTGATGGATACCGTGTGGTAATCGTTTGACTTGTAAAAACGATCTAGGAGAATATAGGGCAGATGATATTCCCTAATCTTCACGATTATTTCTGCTTCGATGTCTTCCGAAATAATGATGACACCTTCTACTTGCTTTCGATATAGGAAGTCAACGGCCTTCTTCTCTTGTTCGATTTCACCATAAGTACTGGACAGTAAGATATCGTAGTTATACATTCTTCCGATTTCTTCCGCCCCACGTATCATTTGGGCCATGTACTCAATACCGATATCCTTTACGAGTATACCAATCGAATTAGATTTCTTCATAACGAGGCTTCTCGCCAACTCGTTTGGTTTAAACCCTAACTTGTTGATGGCGTCGATAACTTTTCGTTCTGCCTCGGGACTAACCGGCTTGGATTTGTTCATGACTCGTGAAACCGTAGAGATAGAAACACCTGCCAACTTCGCTACATCTTTGATTGTTGGTTGTGACATCGTGCTCTCCTTTGCTTTGACAACGTTATCTTATTTGATGTTCATCTTTTAGTATATTAGCACAGAAATAATAGAATGTACACATTTTAAGGGTTAATTAATGAATATCTTTTCGTTTTCCCAAAGGCCAAAAAAGTACCCCTACAGTAGGCAGTATGCCCGACTGTAGGGGGATTAAGTGTACAATTAATCGCAATTTTCTCTCTTGCTATGCACTACTTCCTGATGACATTTCTTATGACATCAACGATTTCTTTTACGTAGCCCATTTGTGATGCGGACTTTGAGAATCCTGAAGATACAGAATCCACCGTATCAATCGCTGTTGTAGCAATATATTCTACACTGTCAGCTACATCAGAACTTAAGCGCGTAGCGTTAACCAAAGTATCGCGTACTTGTCCAATGGACTCCACGATATCTGGCGAAGATTGAGCGAGAATCATATCGACATTGTCGATGCTCGAGTTCAATTTACTCGTAATTTCCGGTAATGTTTTAATCGTCTTGTCTAATTCTTCTTGATTCTTAGATACGATTTCAGAAACTGATCCTAAAGTCTTAGATAGCTTCATCAATACTGAAATCAAGAAAACTAAAGCGACGATAGCAACGATTACTAGAATTGCGATAAGCAAACCATTAAGAGTAAACGTGAATGTAAATTCATTCGTTGGCACGTTTTCCTCCTATTCTAGAACTTCTTGTTGTTGTCTTTTTTAACTTCGTTCTTTACGTCGTTTGCTGTATCCTTTGCTTGGTTCTTGACGTCAGTTGCAGCATCCTTAGCTTCATTCTTAACGTCATGATACGCATCTTTTGTTTCATTCTTCACGTCGTGAGCAGCGTCCTTAGTCTCATTCTTGAGATCGTTCAAATCGTCACCAAGGTCAGCATCATCGCCAACTGTGCCGATATTGGTAAGTTTGCTATCTACGCGATCAGAATAGAAAGTCTTTGCTTTCGTAACAACGTCATCAGTCTTTGCCTTAACAGTATCTACAGCTTGGCCAGTCTTAATCTTTACTGTTTCTGCTGCATCTTTCGCGACGTTGCCTAAATCTTCTCTAGTTTCTTTGCCTGACTTAGGAGCAAGTAGTAAACCTGCAGATGCACCTACGGCTGCACCGATGATGACACCTAGTGACACCTTTTTAGCATCTTCAGCACGTGCTCTTCTTACTCTTTCTTTATTTTTCTGTTCTAAATAATCAGCTATTCCCATGATAATCCTCCTTAAATATTTTATTACTGGATTATAATTACCCATAAATATTTTTTTTACCACAAAATCCCTGATTACAGACAAAAAAATTTCTCGGTATTAACCGAGAAATTTCTATAAAGGTCCCTGGGACCTTACTTTATTAATACCTTCTGTTTGTGAAGGTGGGCTCGCTGTCGAATAAATCAGACTTCCACTCAAAGGAGGCTTGTCTTCTCAATCCGAACTCCGCAATCCCTTATAATAGGCGTAGGTTTAATTTTCAGGCCTCGTATCCAAGGACAATTAGATTATAACAAATTTTTTAAACAAGTGCAAGAAAACGTCTTCACGTGTGAAATCGTATTCTTTCTTCAAACCTGAAAATTATGTTACTATATTCAATAGAAGTCCTGGAGGTAGTCGTGGTCCAATATATCAATGTGTTTATGAATGATCAACCCAAAACAATAGCAATGAAGAATGCCGTTACCCCCTATCTTGAAGATAGAGGGTACATCATCAGTCGTGTTTTCCGTGAAGATGCCAAGTTTAACTTTGTAATAGGAGGAGACGGAACCTTTCTCCGAGCGGTTAGGGAAAGCGGCTTCTCCACCATTCCCTTCGTAGGCATAAATACTGGCCACTTAGGATTCTTCCAAGAGATAGACGCTGTAAATTACATTGAATATCTAGACCTCCTCTTAAAGGAGGAATACACCGTTGACTCCTTGCAACTACTCTCGGCAAAGATCGAGACCAGCTCATGGTCTTATGATTTGAATGTTGTAAACGAATTTTTCGTCTCCACCGTTGACTTCCACCTACTGCAAATGCTCTTAGACTTTGACGGGGTCCGCATCATCGATCAATCAGCCGATGGCTTAATCGTATCAACGCCTGCCGGCTCAACAGCTTACAACCTATCAGCCGATGGAGCGATTCTCTATCAGACCCTAGAGGGTTTTCAAGTGACGACCGTTTCGCCTATCCAATCGAAACGCTACACTTCCCTACCATCTTCAATTGTAGTCCCCTCCCATTCCGTTCTTCGGCTTCATATCAATCCGGATGATGCCGAACGAATTCGAGTGATGGCTGATGGTGTTGAACGTCAGTTCAAGGGCGTAAAGAGTATCATCTTCTGTTCAACAGACAAATATATCAAACGCGTGGCCTTTACCAAGAACTGGTATTGGCACAATTTAAAAGACAAGTTCCTCTAGGAACCTGTCTTTTTTCTATACTTAATTTAACTCAATTTTCTTCTGTAGCAAAAATATCCTTCTCAACAATAGCCGCTAGACCGACACCGTTAGGACCTATGTGGGTTCCTACAACGCCACCCATCTGAATGACGCGAGTCGATGTAATACCCGTAGCTTCTTTAAGCATTTCTTCCAATTCTTCGCCCATCTCGCGATTAGAGGTATAGATGATTTTAACGGGATAGTCCTCATTGATGCCGTAGGACTGGAGGGTGCTGATTAAGCTTCTGAAGCTCGTCTTCCTCCCCCGGTCTTTCTTGAGGGAATTTAGTTTCCCCTCTCCATTGATCGTCAACATGGGTTTTAAGTTCAGGGCATTTCCAATCATTGCAATAGACGCAGGCACGCGCCCTCCTTTTTTCAGGTAGGTTAACGTATCGACATTCTGCAGGATGATATTATGCCGTTTAATCCTTTCAACTTCTTCAACTAACTTCTCAAAGGTGTATCCCTCGTTGCGCCATCGTACAGCTATTTCCGTAAGTTGCAACTGGGATGTGGAAGCCGCTAAGCTGTCAATAACGGCAATGCGGTCATAATCCACTTGCTCCAAGGCAGTTACTGCAGAAGCATAGGTTGAACTGATACCGGAGGACAAAGCGATATAGATAGCTTCGTCTCCCGCTTCCTTAATTTCCGTAAACTTCTCAACAAGTTCGCCAAAGTTAGGTTGGCTAGTTGAAGGCAAATTCTTGGCTTTTTTCAAGCGGTCATAAAATTGATCAAAGTCATCCTGACTCGTCTGAAAAAATTCGCCGTCCTCAAACTGAATAGGGATTTTAATCAACTCTACATTCAAATCTTTCGCTTCCCGCTCTAAGATGTCAGAAGCGGTATCCACTAAAATTCGTACCATCTCTTTCTCCTTATCGTTGGTTTAACCAATAATCAAAAATCTGACCGGCTATCGGTGAGGCTGCCTCACCTCCCGTAGCTCCCTCACTCTCTAATATGACCGCTATTGCAATCTGAGGGTTATCTGCCGGTGCATAACCACAATACCAAGCGTGATCGTATCCGCTGTCATTTTCCGCTGTACCTGTTTTACCCGCAACGGCGTAATTCATAATCTGAGCCGATGAAACTTTCTCCTCCATGGTGGCTTGTAAATAATCCTGCAGTTCTTGGACAACATTTGTTTGGCTCACTCGTGATAACACTGTGGGTGAATTTGATTTCACCACATAGCCATTGGGTGAAATAACTCGATCCACCAGATAGGGTTGCATCATGATGCCATCGTTGGCAATAGCGCCATAGACGAGGGCCATCTGCAACGGCGTCACCAACAACTCGCCCTGACCAAAACTGTTCGCCGCCTTCACGTTGACGTCCATCCCATTGTGGTACTCTGCCTTCGATATGGAAGTCTCAAGGTCAAAAGGGATCCTCTTGTTGAAGTAGAAATTATCTACCGTCCTTCGCATGTCGTCCCCATACAGAAGTTGGGACTTATCTGCAAAATACACATTAGAAGAATGAATCAATGCTTCCCTTAGACGGATGTCACCGTAAGCTTGGTCGCCATAGTTCGCGTACGTGAAACCATTAATGGTCGTATAAGCTTCATCAACATAATCCTGATTGATTCCTTGTTCCAAGATACTAACCGCAGTGACTGCCTTCATCGTTGAACCAGGCTGATAAAGCCCCATCGTCGCCCTGTTATATAAAGGGCTGTCCTCATTCTCAATCAATAGGTTCCAGTCCTCGTCCACGTTATTCATATTAAAACTGGGCATGGACACCATGGCCAACACTTCCCCTGTCTTGGGGTCCAAGGCTACGATTGAACCTTTGTGACCACTCAGCAAATTATAGGCAAGGTATTGGAGCTCGTTATCGATCGTCAGTTTGACGTCATTACCCAAACCTCTATCGAGAATCTGTCCTCGAAGTTGTGAAATTGGGTTATCCTGTAAATTCAAAAGGTAGGTATTATAGCTAGATTCTAAACCGGTCTTTCCGTAAGTCACTGAATTGTAACCGATAATATGGGCGTACATGTGGGGGTGCTGGGAGTAGCGAACAAAACTGCCTTCCCCATTCTGCTCACGAACGATAATCTCGTGGTCATTTCGATCAAGGAAAATCCCTCGACCGAACTGGGTCTCATCCACCCAGTTTCTCATGTTGATGGAATTATTCCGATAGCTCTCCGCCTCCACGATTTGAAAATAGGTGAGATAGAGGGCCAAGCCTAGAAAGAGGGCCATGATTATGCCAAAGAGCGCAACGATTCTTTTCTTACTTCTTTTCATGGCGGATCTCCTCGAAGATAAAGTCTTCCGAACAAACCTGTAGCACCGCAAGGAGGACAAAGCTGGATAGCAAAGACGACCCTCCGTACGTTAGAAAGGGTATGGTGATTCCGGTGAGTGGAATGACTTTCATTACCCCGGCAAACATGATAAAAGCTTGAGCGGCAAACAAGCAGGATATGGATAGGGCTAATACGCTATAAAAGTCCTTCTCCTGTTTTAGGGCAATCTTAAATCCGCGGTACACCAAAAGGGCATACAGAAGGATGATGCAGATACCCATGAAGCCACCCATTTCTTCGATAATGGCTGCGAAAATAAAGTCGGAGTGACCCAGAGGTATCATCCCTGGTCGACCCAAGCCAATGCCTGTGCCGAAGAATCCACCCTCTGCGATAGCAAAGAGAGACTGGATGATTTGGTAGCCCTTGTCATTGTAGTCCTGCCAAGGATTGCTCCATATGTCGAACCGAACCTTGATGTGGTCGAATAGGAAGTAGGCTAGGAATAAACCTAAAATCGCTAGTCCTAAATTGGCTGCGATTAAGCGCCAGTCCTTCTCATAAGCGACCTGAGTGCTGATTAGCACAAGGAAAAAGACAATGGCCGTACCCAGTTCCCGCTGGAGGAAAAAGAGGGCAATCAGTACATACACGGCAACCATTAGGGAAATCTTATACTTCCAATTATGTTCGTTGTCATCATACTTTTGGTACCAGGAAGCGACGAAGAAGACAAAGGGAATCTTGGCAAACTCCGAAGGCTGAACCTGGATGCCTGCTATCTCAATCCAGTTCTGAGCGCCATAAAGAGAGTAACCGAAGATGAGGGTGATCGCGAACATGGCCACCGTTAGGCCGTAGTAGAGCCAAGTTCTTCCTTGCCAAAACTGATAGGTTCTTCGAAGGACCAAGTACACGACAAAGAAGGCAATGATTGAACCCAAATAGACGACGAGTTGCCGTTGGCCCATGGAGGGCTCAATGCGATAAATCATGATGACGCCAATGGTAAAGAGCATATTGACCATCATCAATAGATAGTTGTCACCTCTGGTCAGCTTGCGGATCAGAATGATACCGACAATATTGGTGATCACTAGACCGAGGGCAAATAGCAAAGACTCGATGGTGATATGCTCAATCTGGTAAAACAGTACCAAAGACAAGGCCAGTATCTGAAACAGAACGATTAAACTGGTCATGCTTGAAAAATTCTCCGACCTTACCCCAGGTAACTGCTGAAAGTTAAGCCGCCTGTTTTGCATTGTTACCTCCATCTACAAAGGCGAAGTCAATCCCACCAACCGTAATCACATCGTGGGCATTCAGCTGAGTAGGTTGGGAAATGACGTAACCATTGACCATCGTAGGATTGGTTGACCCCAGATCATCAATGAAGTACTGCCCTTGATTTTGGATTATTCGAGCTTGATATTTGCTCATTTGCCGATCCTTAATCACTATCGTGTTGTCATCGGCTCTGCCTATTGTTGTATTATCCGACAGATAATACTCATTCTTAATGGGATACTCGTATAATAAAGGATCACTCAAAAGCTTTAAGAAGTCCGCCTGTACGGGAGGTTCTTGTAGGGTGGCTCTCACATCCATGGTGATCATCTTGACGATCTTATAAATAAAAACTAAAACGATAAGTACAAAAATAAATTTTAAGGCCGTCGATAGTATGCTATATAAGGTAATTTCCCCAACGATGTTGGTAAAGAGGATTCCTTCCATAACATCAAAAATTACTTCCATTTTCTACCTCCTCATGGATTTAATTCAAATCATTATATCACAGCAGGTCGGGAAGATAATGATTGGATTGTGAAGAAATCAACATAAGTTCATAAAAAACCGCCCCTCACCAAGTGAGAGGCGGTTATTAATTTTTTCTTATTCTACCGACTCGATCATACCTCTTGCGGCTTTTTCGATCGCCTCAAGTTTACGCTCGCTGTCTTCTTTGTTCTCACCTACGGAGTACA
Organism: uncultured Peptoniphilaceae bacterium; assembly: GCA_964394795.1. Taxonomy (GTDB): domain Bacteria; phylum Bacillota; class Clostridia; order Tissierellales; family Peptoniphilaceae; genus CAYFUF01. Next base: position 43,886 of record CAYMYX010000002.1, on the reverse strand, counting down.
TGTAGAGTTTAATCTTAGGTTCGGTACCTGAAGGGCGAACCGCAAACCAGGACTCATCATCATAACGATACTTTAAGACATTAGATTTCGATAGACCGGTCTCATCGTTCTGATAATCGATTGTCTCAGCTAGAGCCATCCCTTCGATCTCTTCGATCGGATTAGCACGGAAGCGGTCCATGATGCGGCCAATCAACGCTTGACCATCTAGGCCTTCGAGAACGATGGAGATGAGGTTCTCATTATAGTAGCCAAATTCCTGATAGATTTCATCGAGAACATCAAGGAGGCTCTTGCCCTGGGTCTTGTAATAAGCAGCCATTTCAGCAATCAACATCGTGGATGAGATGGCATCCTTGTCGCGAACAAATTCGCCACGGTTGAAGCCAATGCTCTCTTCATAACCGAAGACAAAAGTGTGCTCATTAGTGGTGTCCCAAGTATTTACCGGTTCAGCAATATTCTTGAAGCCGGTTAGGACTTCGACATAGGCTTGGCCATACTTTTCGCAAATTGGCTTCGCGATATCTCCGGTAACGATAGACTTAATCACTGCGCCATTCTCTGGTAACTCGCCCTTGGCATCCAATTCTTTGAGAACATAGTAGACTAACAACGCACCGATTCGGTTTCCATTGATGAATTGGTATTCTCCGTTTTTATCTCTGACTTCGATTGCAACGCGGTCAGCATCAGGGTCCGTTGCAATCAAAAGGTCGGCATCTACTTCTTTGCCTAGCTCGATTGAGTACTTGAATGCTTTAGGATCTTCTGGGTTAGGGTAACCAACCGTCGTAAAGTTGGAGTCTGGCTTGCTCTGCTCTTCAACGATATGAATATTGGTGAAGCCACGATCATTGAGTATCTCAGGCACCCAACGGTAACCTGTTCCGTTTAGTGGTGAGTATACAATGCTGATGTCCTTATCGATATCGTCGTGAATCGTTAAGTCCAATACCTTTTGCCGGTAGTTTTCGTAATGCTCTTCTGCTACATACTCGATTATGCCTGTAGACAAGCCTTCTTCTAAATCAAGCATCTTGATTTCACTGTAATCTTCGATGGCAACGATGTTATCCATGATGCGAGCAGCCCAGTCATCTAGAATCTGGGATCCCTCTTCACCATAGGCCTTGTAGCCGTTATATTCCTGGGGGTTGTGGGAAGCTGTAATCATAACGCCAGCATAGGTGCCTAAAGCTCTAACGAGATAGCTTAGGACAGGGGTAGGTTGTATCTCTTTGCAGAGGTAAACTTTAATTCCATGGGCAGCAAAAACCTCAGCCGTAATTCGTGAAAATTCATCGGAACGATTTCTCACGTCATAGGAGAGAACGACACCCTTGTTCTTTGCCTCTTCCCCATCTTCGACAATCATCCGTGCAAAACCTGCTGTTGCACGTGAAACGGTGTAGCGATTCATGCGATTGGTTCCGGCTCCAATTTTACCCCTCAAGCCGGCAGTGCCGAAGGTCAAGTCCTGATAAAACCGATCTTCGATTTCTTTCTCATCCTCAGCAATTAGCTTAAGTTCTTCCGTTGTTTCGTCATCAAAAAATGGATTGTTTACCCAGCTCTCATAACTTTCACGATACGTCATAACCTCTCCTTTACTGTCTTAATAAATCCGGTAAATAGTTGTGGATAGCCTTGATAAATATAGCTGTTCATCGCTTGCTTTTTCGATACTAAATCTAGGTCCCTTGACTCTTCCGTTCTCATCAAAGATGCGCTCAATAACTGCTTTTTCTCTTCGAATTCGCTCCAGAATGCCTGACCAGCTGACTGTGGATTCCTCCCAGCCATTGTAGTGCAAGATAACCATCCAACCTCGATCCAACTTATAAAGGACCGTGATAAGATTGGGATTCTTCGAAGGGATAATTTCAATAGAATCTCTAATTGTCTCGTCCGAGTATTGGTGTAATTCAGGATAATCCTTACGTAACTGAATAAGGTCTCTCACATACTCATAGAGGTCATAATATTTTTCTTTATAAGTCCAATCGATCGCATTGATTCGATAAGGGGCATTGTAGGAGTTTCTGTTATTTTGCTTATTCCTACGAAATTCGTTGCCGGCGTGGAAAAAAGGAATACCTTGAGACGTGAGTAGGATGCCGAAAGCCAAGCGAGTCATCTGATTGATAGCTTCAATTTCTCCTACTGAACTCTTTAACTTATCCTCAAAGATCAGGTTGTCATGCGCATTAAAATAATTAACCGTCTCGCCTGGTTTGCGGATTCCCCCGTTATAGCTGTAGTTGTATTGAATGGATCCTAATAGACCGATTTCAACAGCGTGTTTAGTCACTGGGTTGCCTTGTACGAACCCCCGAAGGTGGCCGTCATTGTCCCCTCTTATCGCATCCCTAAAGCGTTCATTAAAAAGGGCAAATTTTCGGTTTGCTTGCCGTCCCCAAAGGGTCTGCCTGTGATCAGGTAAAGCGGAAGGACCGCCGCCCCACGGTTCACCATAAATGATGGTGTATTCATTTTCTCTGCGGAGGGCGCTGATGGCCATCTCGATGGTATCAATGTCCGTCAGAGACATGAGGTCAAATCGATAACCGTCAATCTTATATTCTTGTTGCCAGTAGGTCAGGGAGTCGATAATCAACTTTCTAACCATCGGCCTCTCGCTTGCAATTTCGTTGCCAACCCCCGATCCATTGGTGAACCCGTGTTCATTGCTCCGGTGATAGTAACCCGGTGCTAATATGTTTAGATTTGAATCAATCGTCTTAAACGTATGGTTGTAAACAACATCAAAGATAACCCCCATGCCGCAATCATGAATCGTTTGAATCAGTTTCTTTAGTTCAGTGATTCGCGATTTGGGATCGTAGGGATTTAGGGAGTAGGACCCTTCCGGTGCAAAATAAGACTCCGGATCGTAGCCCCAATTATAATTGTTGTCGTCGCCAAAACGTTCAGGACGCTCGTCAACCGAGATAAAATCCTGAAGCGGGAGCAGATGAATATGAGTCACACCAAGCTCCTTAAGATGGCTTAAGCCTACGGAATAGTCCTTATAGCTTAAACCTAATTCGGCGAAACCCAAATACTTTCCGGGAAAGTGGGCACCGGAGGAGCTATCCATCGTAAAATCGCCCAAGTGGACTTCGTAAATGATGGCATCTTCAGGTCTAATCTCCACGTAAGAGGTGTTTTCAAAACCTTCGGGGTTTGTGGTACTTAAATCGACTACCGCGCTCTTGGTGCTGTTTATCGCGGATGATTTCGCATAGGGGTCCGTGGTTTCTACCCCATCAACAGAATAAGTGTAGAAGGCCCCATTGTAATCACCCATACAAGTGCATTCAAAGAAGTCCCCAATTCTCTTCATGGTGTACACTTCATCGGGTCCTTGATCAAATTGTCTAAATATATTTACCTTCACCTCTTCCGCTTGTGGAGCCCAGACGCGGAAGATCGTCTCGTAGTTGGAGTAGATTGCGCCAAACTCCTGATTGAGTGCTTGAAGGGAAGCTTGAAACCTGTTCGTTGTGATTTCCATATAATCCTTTTTTTCTAATCGTGATTCCTTCATACAGACTGCAGATAGCCTTATCTGCTTTTTAGTCACTTTGACATTGTATAGAAAATCAGGAAATTAGAAAAGGCTTTTGTAAAGTTCCAGATACTTTTCGCTTGAAGTGTCCCAACTTAAATCCTTTTTGATACAATTCTCCTGCATAATCTGCAAGTGGTCTTTTCGGTTCACAAAATAGTCGATTCCGTTCTTCATTGTAAACAGCAAATCGTGGGCGTTGATAGATTGGAAGGTCAAGCCTTCCCCTTCTTGCGTATCCGGTTGATATGCCTTAACGGAATCTCGGAGTCCACCGACTTCCCTTACGATAGGGATTGCACCGAAACGCATGGCTATCATTTGGGATAAACCACAGGGTTCCGAAATTGAGGGCATGAGGAAGAAATCAGCTGCGGAATAGAGCTGATGGGATTCTTCGTTGGAATAGTAAAGACGAGCAGCGCACTTGTCCGGATATTTCATGGCAAAGTAAGAGAACATCTCTTCGTATTCTCTATCCCCCGTACCAAGGACAACAAATTGTACGTCCTCTCGAAGGAACTCTTCTAAGATGTAGCGTACAAGGTCGAGCCCTTTCATGGCCGTCAAACGACTGATCATGACGAACATAGGCACATCGTCGCGAACCGGTAGGGAGAATTTCTCTTGGATGGCCCTCTTATTTTCCCCTCTCTTCTCAATTGTTTTGAGGGCGAAGTTGGTATGAAGGTAATCATTCTTTTCGGTTTGCCATACATCGTAGTCGATACCATTTAAGATGCCCCACAGTTTACCGGAGTAAGCTTGAATAACATTCTGCAAGCCTTCGCCAAAGAATGGATAATGAATCTCTTCGGCATAGGTTGGAGAAACCGTATTGAACTTGGTGGAATGAATGATACCGCCCTTTAAGAAGTTGATGTCTTCGTAGAACTTCAGATCGTAGTCGCTGAAATATTGGCCCGGTAAGTTTGTCCAATAGAAGGTATCTCTGGAGTATTGGCCTTGATACTTCAGATTGTGAATGCTGTAAACAGTACGGACATCTTTATAGAATTCGTCCCCTGTCCGATAGTCATTAACGAAAACAGGGACTAAACCGGAGTGCCAATCGTTGGCATGGATGACATCCACTTGAAAATCTATTACCTTCGGTAGACGGGTTGCCGCTTTGGAGAAGAAAATAAAGCGCTCCCCATCGTCAATCTCACCATATACTTTGTTGCGATTGAAATAATACTTGTTATCTAGGAAGTAGTAAGCCACTTGGTCGTGGACCAGAGTATAGACACCGCAATACTCATGTTTCCAACCGATGTCGACATAAAACTCCATGATCTTTTCCATCTTTTCGGTGTACTTATGGTCAATCTGCCCGTATAGGGGCAGGACAACTCGACAATCAAGACCCAGTTTGTTCAAGGCTTTTGGCAAAGAACCGGCTACATCAGCCAAACCACCCGTCTTAATAAAGGGGGTGGATTCAGCTGACACATACAATATATTCATAGTTTACCTCTCGACTACTTCATTCTTTCCTACGACAAAGGGGTGGCTCTCTGCACCGGCTACTGCTACACCCGGTTTAATCTCGGAGTACTTATCCGTAATGGTATTGACCAAGACTGCATTCTCACCAACGATGGTCTTCTGAATCAATACGGAATTGCGAACTACCGCATTCTTATGGACGCGAACGCCACGGAAGATGATTGAATTCTCTACTTGACCTTCGATGATTGCGCCGTTGGCAACCAAACTGTTCGTCACTTTAGATCCCTCTTTATATAAGGATGAAGGCTCGTCTTTGGACTTGGTGTAGACCATACCACCTTTATAAAATAGTTCGTTGTAGACATCTTTGTTTAGCAAATTTAGATTTGCTCGATAATAAGATACGGTATCATGAATAATCTCGACATGGCTTTGTACTTCGTAAGTGCCTATTTTCAAGCGGCTACGGTTATTCATAATTGCTTGCAACAGCGTTTGTGCATTAGCATTTTCGACCGATTCTTTGACGACAGACATGAAGACTTCCTTCTTTAGGAAGACTCTGCCTAGGTATAGGTTAAACTCGTCTTCAGTACCCAAATTTACGCCAACATTGACGAACTGCTTGCTAGAATCAAGGATGACTTTGTTCATTCCGCCGTATACTTTATCCTCATCCGCAGTCCTCTTGTATACCAACAGGACGTCGTAATCTTTGTCAATGAATTCTTCATAAGCTTTCGCAATGTTCATCTTCGCAATAGTCATGGGATTCTCTACATAAACCACTTCGGTACTGGAGTACTCATAGTGGGTTAAAGAGTCGTAATAGGTCAATATTTCCGAGCGCATGTTGGTCATCTCATCAAAACTTGGTGGATTGATCAAGAGTCCATTGCTTCTCCTATTAAGCTCCCAGTTTTCTCCGTCGCCTAAGTGGTCTAAGGTTGACCGTACATTTTTACCCGCGTAAAGCATTACTTGGGACAGGTTGTAGTTGGCCATATTGGATAAAGCAAAGTCAATGATCCGATAACGACTTCCAAAAGGAAGCATATAATCCGGTCTGGTTTGCGACAAGGAGCCGTAGTTATTCTTTAACTGATTGCTTATGATGATTCCTGTACATTTTTTCATCTTATTCCTCCTACTCCTCAGTCACTTCGCCATCAGCAACGAGGGTAATCCGCTCATCTGTCTCATTTCCTACTACGGTATTTTCCTCAATCACTTGATTTTCTGCCACGACGGCATTCCGTACTTTGGCATTAGCTCTGACTACTGAATTCGCAAGGATGACGCTGTTTTCTACCACAGCTCCCTCTTCGATTCTGACGTTATCAAATAATACGGAATTACTGATTTGTCCGTATACGCCGCACGCCTCATTGATCAAGCATTCAGAGACACGGGCGTTCTCTCCGATATAGTGAGGAGGCAAGTTCTTTGTGGAAGTAAAAATCCGCCAATGTTTGTCATAGATATCCAAACCGTTATCCGGATTGATCATTTCTAGATTTGCTTGCCAGTAAGATTTGATGGTACCTACGTCTTTCCAGTAACCGTCAAAGCGATACACATAGAGAGGCAAGCCATCATTTAGCATGCGTGGAATAATATCATGACCGAAGTCGTAAGTTGAATCTGGGTCGTTATAATCCCGAACCAATTCACGGCGCAAAGTTTTCCAATTGAACATGTAAATGCCCATAGAAGCCAAATTGCTCTTTGGTTTCTCTGGTTTCTCATCGAATTCGATAATTCGACCGGTATCGTCGGTGTTCATAATGCCAAAACGAGAAGCTTCATCCCAAGGAACTTCCATTACCGCGATAGTGGCTTCTGCCCCATGCTTTTTATGAACATCAAGCAATTTGTTGTAGTCCATCTTGTAGATATGGTCAGCCGAAAGGATGAGCACATATTGAGGATCGATAGTGTCTAAATAATCGATATTCTCATAAATTGCATTTGCAGTTCCGCCGTACCAACGGCCGCCCTCTTCTGAATAATAAGGGGAAAGGATTCTTAGTCCGCCATTATTCCGGTCATAGTCCCATGCGGAACCAATGCCTAAGTGCTCATTCAATTTGAATGGTTTGTATTGGGTTAACACCCCTAAATCTCTGATGTCAGAATTCGTTGCATTGCTCAATGCAAAGTCGATAATCCTGAACTTTCCGCCAAAAGGCACGGCTGGCTTAGCAGTATTCTTAGTTAATGCCTTAAGCCTCGATCCTTGTCCGCCAGCTAAGAGCATGCAAGCCACTTTGTTTTCTGTCCGCATAAGTACCTCCTCCATAAACATTCAATATTTCATGCTGTAGTAATTAGTACCCGACCTGCTAATTACTATTCTAAACGTTTTCTTATTACTATAATTTTACCATGTTTAGAAATTAATGATATGAAAACTAGCAAATATTCAATGTAAAATCCATGTGAACAACATTCGCTGTATGGCTAAACTTGAGGGCAGTCTTGCCTATACCTTTCTTTTTCAATCCATCATTGGAGAAAGCTCAATCTACACAAATATAACGTGAAATGTCGTTTTCCTAAAATAGAATTGAATCATACTTGAAATCATCCAATTCGCTACTGTCTAAATTTACTGATAAACCTTGGCAACAGAAAAGGACCGGTTAAGGGTCTTGTCCCTTGTTCCGGTCCTTGCTATTACTTCAAGTTAAAGAATGTATCTAATCCCTTGTATTCTGCATCATCACCGAACATATCTTCGATGCGAAGCAATTGATTGTACTTCGCTACACGGTCTGTTCTTGATGGTGCACCTGTCTTGATTTGGCCGGCATTTGTTGCTACGGCAATATCAGAGATTGTCGTATCTTCAGTTTCTCCAGAGCGGTGAGAAATAACCGCAGTGTAGCCTGCTCGGTTAGCCATTTGGATTGCATCAAGGGTTTCGGTGATGGTACCAATTTGATTAACCTTAATCAGAATGGAGTTAGCAACGCCCATTTCGATACCCTTAGCTAAACGCTCGGTGTTGGTAACAAAGAGGTCATCGCCGACTAGCTGAACCTTATCCCCTAGACGTTCAGTAAGCTTCTTCCAACCATCCCAGTCTTCTTCTGCTAGCCCATCCTCGATGGAAATAATAGGATACTTATCAACGAGGTATTCCCAGTAGTCGACCATTTCATCACTGGTTTTGAATTCGTCTGACTTCCAGAAGTAGTAACCATCTTTACCGATTTTCTTCGCTTCTTCGTAAAGTTCAGTTGTTGCAGGGTCAGTAGCGATCATGAAGTCATCGCCTGCGGTGTATCCTGCTGCTTCGATTGCTTTCACGAGATACTCGAAAGGTTCCTCGTCGTTCTTTAGGTTAGGGGCAAAACCACCCTCATCACCTACTGCTGTGGAGTGACCTTCATCTGCCAAAACTTTCTTCAGTGCATGGAAAACTTCGGTTGTCATTTGGAGGGCTTCTGACCAAGTCTTTGCACCAACAGGCATGATCATGAACTCTTGGAAGTTTACGCTGTTGTCTGCGTGCTTACCGCCATTGATGACGTTCATCATTGGTACAGGCATCGTCTTGGCATTAACGCCACCGATGTAGTTATATAGTGTTACACCAAGCTCGTCCGCCGCTGCACGTAGGCAGGCCATAGAAACGCCCAAAATCGCATTGGCACCAAACTTACCCTTGTTAGGCGTGCCGTCTTTTTCGATCATCATACGATCAATACCGATTTGGTCCGTGACTTCCCAACCCAATAGGAATTCTGCGATGTCAACGTTAACGTTCTCTACTGCTTGTAGGACGCCTTTGCCACCGTAGGCCTTCTCTTCGTTGTCTCTTAACTCAACAGCTTCAAAAGCTCCCGTTGAAGCGCCCGATGGAACGATAGCGCGGCCAAAGCCACCCAGCTCTGTTGTTACTTCAACTTCCACGGTTGGATTTCCTCTAGAATCTAGGACTTGTCTTGCATAAATATCGATAATACTACTCAAATTAAAACTCCTTTCCCTGGTTAAAACCAGACTTAACGCTCAAAATTGACTAGACTAGCAAAGCTTTCTGCATCCAGGCTGGCTCCTCCAACGAGGGCACCGTCAATATTTTCTTGAGACATGATTTCTTGAACATTCTCCGGCTTTACTGAACCACCATATTGAATTCGAACGAGGTTAGCACCCTCTTCATCAAACATCTCGGTCAACTGTTCGCGGATGAAGGCACACATTTCTTCCGCATCAGCGGCGGAAGCCGTCTTGCCTGTTCCGATTGCCCAAATTGGTTCGTAGGCGATAACCAAGTTAGCCAAATCCTCATAAGTTACACCTGCTAGATTCTTTTCCAACTGAGTTTGTACCTTCGCCTTCTCCTGTTCAGCCTCTCGCTCTTCCAAAGTTTCACCCACGCATAAAATAGGCTTCAAATTATGCTTGAAAGCAGCCAAAACTTTACGGTTGATTAGGTCGTCATCCTCATGGAAGTATTCTCTACGCTCGGAGTGGCCAAGGATAACATATTCAACGCCCAAATTAATCAACATGGGCCCAGAGACCTCGCCGGTATAAGCGCCTGAATCTTCGTCATGCATATTCTGGGCTCCTACAGTCACAGATGATTCCGCTAGTAGGTCGACAGCCGTCTTTAAGTCCACAAAGGGCACGCAGAGGCAAGCTTCGACCTCCTCATTTAGTTCTAGGTGGTCAAGGTCTGCAATAAACTTTTCCGTTTCAGTGATGTCATGGTTCATCTTCCAGTTGCCTGCGATGAATGCTCTTCTCATCTCTCCTCCTTCTGTTACAATGCCGCTAGTGTCTTATTTATCTTCAATAGATGCTACGCCTGGTAGGTCTTTACCCTCTAAAAATTCTAAGGATGCACCGCCGCCTGTAGAGACGTGGCTAATCTTATCTGCGTATCCGGCCTTTTCGACTGCTGCAGCTGAGTCGCCACCGCCGACAATCGTTGTACCTTGAGATTCTGTGAGCGCCTTGGCAATACCATTGGTACCGTTCGCGAATTCTTTAATCTCAAATACACCCATTGGGCCATTCCATATGACCGTTTTCGCCTCTACGATTTTCTTGGTGAAGAGGTCAATCGTCTTAGGTCCGATATCGAGGGCCATCCGCTCGGCCGGAATCTGATCGATTTCCACGATTTCCGTCTCTTGATCTTCGGCAACGTCGTCAGCAATGACAACATCCAAAGGTAAGAGGAGCTCTACGCCCTTTTCCTTTGCGGTTTCAATTAAGCCTTTAGCCAGGTCTATCTTATCTTCTTCAAGCAAGGAGTGGCCGATTTCATAACCTTGGGACTTTAAGAAAGTATAGGCCATCCCTCCGCCAATAATAATGGTGTCTACCTTATCGAGCAGGTTCTCAATGACACCGATTTTATCGGATACTTTTGCTCCGCCTAAGATTGCTACGAAAGGACGGTCAGGGTCTTGGAGTGCCTTGCCCATGTAGTCCACTTCTTTTTGAACAAGAAGGCCTAAAGCTGATGGCAGTTTGCTGGCCAAACCAACATTTGAGGAGTGGGCTCTGTGGGAAGTGCCAAAGGCATCGTTAACGAATAGGGCACCTAAATCTGCTAACTTTTGCGCAAACTCGTCATCATTCTTGGTCTCGCCTTTGACATATCTGGTGTTTTCTAAAAGTGCTACTTCACCATCTTGTAATTCATCGACTTTAGCAGCTACGTCTTCATCTACTACAGTGTCACTGGCTAAAAACTTGACTGTGCTGCCTAGTAATTCGCTTAAACGATTAGCTACTGGCTCAAGAGAAAATTCCTTCTTCGCTTCACCGTCTGGTCGTCCAAGATGAGATAAGAGAATTACTTTAGCGCCATTTTCCACCAAGTGCTCGATGGTGGGTAAAGATGCTCGTATTCTAGCATCATCTGTAATTTTTCCACTACCATCTTTTGCCATAGGCACATTAAAATCAGCCCTTACGAGAACCTTTTTCCCTTTTACGTCTAAGTCTTGTAATGTTTTTTTAGTCATCGCATTCTCCTTATGAAAAAAAGCGAAAAAGCTAGAGCGCTTCTTCGCTTTTTACTTTGGTTTATTCAGTTATTGTGGCCAAGTAGTCTAACGTACGGACAAGTTGGCTTACATAGCCATACTCATTGTCATACCAAGCTGAAATTTCAACGAGCTGTTCTCCATTTGCTTCTACGATACTTGTCAATGTAGCATCGAAAACGCCACCTTGCGTATTGCCAATAATATCTGCAGATACGATTGGATCTTCGGTGTAACCGTAAGAGTCGTTGGCAGCAGCCTTCATCGCTTGATTAACTTCTTCAACTGTGACTTTTTTATCTAAAGTACAGGTAACGATGGTAATCGAGCCATCGATTACAGGCACCCGTAGGGCTTCCCCGTCAATTTTGCCATCTAGTTCAGGAACAACTAAACCTATGATTCGAGCTGCGCCTGTGGATGTTGGGATAATGGACAATGCCGCTGCGCGATCTCTTCTCCAGTCCTTATCCTTTGGAGGAGCGTCTTGCAGAGCTTGGTTGCCTGTATAGGCATGGACGGTTTTTAGAATCGCAGTCTTGACCCCAAAGTTGTCATTCATTACTTTGACCATTGGAGCTAAGCAGTTCGTTGTACAAGAAGAGTTGGAGACGATGAGGTCATCTTCTCCGATTGTCTCATGGTTGATACCATAAACGACGGTTTTCATCTCAGCATCTCCTGGTGCTGAAATTAATACTCTCTTTGCTCCACTGTCAAGGTGAGCTTTAGCTTTGTCGGACTTTGTATAGACACCGGTACAATCAAGTACAATGTCGACACCTAAGCCGGCCCAATCAATGTCTTCAACATTTCTTTCACCTAGAATCTGAATTCTTTTGCCGTCAATAATCAGTGCATCCTCCTCAGTTTCCACCGTTCCCTTATAATTGCCATGGGCGGTATCATACTTGAAGGAATAAGCTAATTGGTCAGTAGTTCTTGTTACATTAATCGCGACAACTTCAACATTTTCCGAAGACTCTAAAATTCTCCTTAACGCTAAGCGTCCAATACGTCCAAAACCATTGATAGCAACTTTTTTCATTTCGTCCTCCCTTTTCATTAAGATGGTAAATTTCTGAGGGGATCTGCCAACTAGGTGAAACGCTGGTCGACTTACTGGTTAGCCATGTGCTCCAAAGTACGAATTAGTTGACATGTGTAGCCAAATTCATTGTCGTACCAAGCGACAGTCTTAACAAGTTGTAAACCATCAACTTCCACAATTTTAGTTAGCGTAGCATCGAAAATAGATCCTGGAGTTGTTCCAATAATATCTGCTGATGTAATCTGATCAGTGTTGTAACCAAAGGACTCGCTGGAAGCAGCCTTCATTGCCTCATTTACTTGCTCTTCAGTAACTTCCTTCTCAAGAACGGAGTAAATCTCACTGATCGATCCGGTTGCTGTTGGTACACGTAAAGCAGTACCATCGATTTTCCCATCGACTTCAGGAATAACTTCACCTACCGCTTTAGCGGCACCAGTAGTTGTTGGAACGATATTTTGAGCTGCAGCACGACCGCGACGGAAGTCATTACTCTTATTAGGCGCATCTTGTAGTGCTTGATTTGCTGTATAAGAGTGAATGGTAGACATTTGTGCGCTCACAAGACCAAACTCGTCATTAAGAACCTTAACGACTGGGGAAATACAGTTTGTTGTACAAGAAGCTCCTGAAACAACAACTTCTGAACCGTCTAAGGTGTCTTCATTAACACCATATACGATTGTCTTCATTTCTCCTTTGCCTGGTGCAGACAGAAGAACTTTCTTTGCTCCAGCATCGATGTGTGCTTGAGCCTTGTCTCTGTCATTGTAGTGACCTGTACATTCAAGTACGATGTCTACTTCGAGTTCGCCCCAAGGTAGTTTGGACGCATCTGGTTCAGAGAAAAGTTTAATGTCGTCTCCATTTACCGTAAGCTTATCACCAGAGAATTCTACTTCACCATCAAAACGTCCGTGCATAGTATCATACTTGAACAGGTACGTTAAGAATTCACCGTCTACCAAATCGTTAATCGCTACAACATCAATGTCTTGTAATGTTTGAATGCGACGTAGGGCTAGTCGTCCAATACGACCAAAACCATTAATTGCTACTTTTGTTGTCATAATTCCTCCTAAAAATTTACATATATATCCAGCCAACACGAATAGATTCAACGAAGAATGTAATACGGGGAAGGCGTCAATTCTTCGATGGCACTTTACAATGTTCGCTTGATGTTAGAATCACCTTGATTATAACCGTTTTCATTAAGATATTCCACTAGTTAGCGCTTTTGTTGCCCATGGGAATCATAAGGACGGTTACACAGGTGGCCGCTTGCGTGGCCCTCTTTATTAATTCCCAGATTCACTGGAATTTAACTCAGTATTTGGGTCGACTTCTTCAATGGTTATACCGTTTGCATCCTCACCAGTTTTCTCGACATCAGCATTGGCAACCAATTGTTGCAGGTATTCTTGGTAAGATTGTTGGGTCATCTGCTGAGCGATACTTTCCTTTAAGGATTCGAAATCATCGTTCATTTTTTCCAAACGAATGATATGATACCCAAATTGACTTTGCACTGGTTCGCTGATTTCGCCTTCTTCCATATTCAAGAGAGCGTCTTGGAATTCCGGTACATAAAGATTCGGAGCGGATTCTCCAAGGTTGCCGCCGTTGATTGCTGAACCAGTGTCTGTGGATAACTCCTGAGCTAAGGTGCCAAAGTCTTCGCCACTGTTCAATCTATCCAATACTTCCTGAGCCTCTTCCTCGGTTGCGACCAGGATATGGCTCGCATCTACGGTGATTAAAGATGCTTTATTCCGCTCAAAGAAAGACTGCATCTCCTCATCGGATGGTGTATTGTTCTCTAAGTACCAAGCGTTGTGAACGCGGTGAATCGTTTCATAGCGAAGGCTGGTCTTCATTTGCTCATCAGTGATACCCATATCGCTGAGGAAAGTATCGTAAGCTTCCTGCCCCCCCCTATTCTGAACCATCGTATTGTAGTCTTCTTGGTAATCCTCTTCGGTAATCTCAATGTCATTAGCTTCTAACTCAGCTACCATCGCAGCTTCGGTAATCAATGAATTCTCAATTGATGCTGGAAGCTGGTATTGGTTAGCCAACATTTTTGAATACATATCCAACTGGGAGTCATAGGTCTCTTGGCTGATCGTCTTGCCATTGACTACGGCAAAATCTCCGCTGCTTACATTTCCATCATCGCCACAGCTAGTTAGCATCAAGCCAGCGGCTAATAAAACTCCAATAAACTTCTTATTCATTTTCATCCTCTTTCTTTGTCTCTGTCTCATCATCAAGACGTTTCATCAACAATAATAATTCTTTCACATCAGCTAATTTCTTCGGGGTCGACTTTATCTTAAACTTAGGATCTCCTTGAAAATCAAAGGTAAGGGGACCCTCGTAATTTTCTGATATAGCTTTCAACTTTTCCACTGAGAAATGATCAAAACTGTCATAGCGCAATTCAACGAAATCATTGACCTCAATAATCTTGCTGAAGCCTAGTTTCGTGGCAAGGCGCCTGATCAAGGCAACATCCATTATGTTGATTACCGGCTGGGGCATTTCCCCAAAGCGGTCGAACAGTTCTTCCAGGATATCCTGATACTCCTCCTCGGTTTCCAGCGAAGCAATCTTACGATACATGGAAATCTTGTCGATGGTGTGAGGAATGTAGGTATCATCAATATATGCATCCACTTTCACATCCACCGTAATACCTTCGAGCCTTTCCCTGTTGGTCTTGCCCTTTGCCTTGGCAACGGCATTCTCCAACATTTTAACATAAAGATCGTAACCAACCGATTCTACCTGGCCCGATTGGCTTTCGCCCAACAAGTTCCCTGCACCTCTCAGTTCCAAGTCCCGCATTGCAATCTTGTAGCCCGATCCGAATTCAGTAAAGTCCCGGATTGCTTTTAACCTTTTCTCCGAAACTTCTGTTAAGACTTTGTTGGCTTCATAGGTAAAGAAGGCATAGGATTTTCGATCAGATCGACCGATACGACCTTTCAGTTGGTAGAGCTGGGAAAGACCCATATGGTCCGCATTATAGATAATCAAGGTGTTGACATTGGCGATATCCATCCCCGTCTCAATGATAGTCGTCGAAAGAAGGATATCTATTTCGCCAGACACGAAGGCTTCCATGACATTTTCCAGTTCCCGAGTGGACATTTTGCCGTGGGCAATTCCCACCGTTGCCTCTGGAACCAATTGATGCAAGTGTTCCTCAATCTTATAGATGTCATGTACACGGTTGTAGACAAAGTAAATCTGCCCTTCCCTATCCAGCTCCCGCTGGATAGCGTTTTGGATGATACCGGCATCGTATTCGAGGATAAAGGTGGTCGTTGGATACCTTTCCTCTGGCGGTTCTTCAAGCAGACTCATGTCTCGAATGCCCGTCAGGGACATCTGGAGGGTTCTGGGAATTGGTGTAGCAGAGAGAGTGAGAACATCGATGTTTTCCTTCATCTGCTTAATCTTTTCCTTATCCTTGACCCCAAAGCGCTGTTCCTCGTCGATGATGAGTAGACCCAAATCTTTGAAGTGAATATCCTTAGATAGGACCCGGTGGGTGCCCACAACGATATCTACAGCTCCCCGATTGATTGCCTTGATGATCTCTCGCTGTTGACTTGTCGTTTTGAAGCGAGATAAGAACTCAATTCGCATAGGGAAGTCTTGGAACCGCTCTTTCATTGTTGCGTAGTGTTGCTGGGTAAGGATAGTGGTTGGACAAAGAAAGGCAACCTGCTTTCCGTCCATAACCGCCTTAAAGGCTGCTCTCAAGGCCACTTCTGTCTTTCCGTAACCGACGTCTCCACACAGGAGTCTATCCATGGGCTTAGCGGTTTCCATGTCTATTTTAATCTCTTCAACAGCTCTTAACTGTGAAGGGGTTTCCGTATAGGGGAAGGCATCTTCAAAGGACTGCTGCCAAGGGGTATCTGCAGAAAAGGCGTACCCTTCAATTTTGGACCGCTTGGCATAGAGTTCTACGAGGTCGTCGGCAATCTCGTCGATGGCCTTCTTCACCCTTGCCTTGGAATTGCTCCACTCTTTGGTCCCCAAGGAAGATAGCTTGGGCGCTTTGCCGCTGTTGCCGATGTACTTGGCAACCAAATCCATCTCATCTGTCGAAACATAAAGGGTGTCGGTCCCTCGATACTTAATCTCAAGGTAGTCCTTGGTCACCCCTTGGATTTCCATACTCTTGGTACCAAGATATTCACCGATACCGTAGTTCTCGTGAACGACGTAGTCACCAATTTGCAAGTCCTGGTAATCGAAGAGGTTTTTCTTTGGTTTTCTGCTCGCCTTCTTTCTGGACCGCTTATCCTTTCCCGTGATCTCATAGTTGGTAATGAAGAGCAGTTTATCATCCGGAATTTGGTAACCCTTGGGATAGTACTTCTCGAGGATGACTATCTCCCCTGGATTTACCTCGATATCTCCGCTTTTACTGAGTTGAGCAAATACCCCTTCTTCCATCAACCGCTTATGCAGCATGGGGCTACCCTTTCCTGCAAAAATCAGAATTTTGTAGCCCGACTTTCTTCGCATGTTTAGGGCGCGTATAAAGTCCTCCCAACGATTGGCGAAGGATTCTGCTTCCAGACTCTTGATTTGAATAAGTTCCTCTGCCTTTATCAGCGGCAATCTCTTTAAAATCTGACTGACGTTGACAATCGTGTGAAGAACCATCTCCTTAGCTATCTGTTTAAGAGGCAAATTTACCTTCATGTGACTAGGTAATATTTCGCCTTTCTCCAGGAGTTGGCTCATATCATCGATAAGGAAACGCTCTTTCTCGTCCTCATATTCTTGGCTTCTGGCAAAATCATCAAAAACAAGGATCGCATTCTCAGGTAAGTAATCTAGAATACTAGCCTTATCGGCGTCGTCTAAGTAAGGGCTAATTAGATCGTCATTGCTGACCTGCCCCCCTTCCTCCAATCTTGCTAGGAGAGAAGAAAATTTGTCTTGAAGTTTGATTCTATCCTGCTCGTTGTCATTTTTCTCTAAAGTCCGGTCGAGCTCTCTACTCATCTTCTTGATGATTTTATCCATATGTGCTTGGCTGAATTGGAGTTCTTCAGCGGGTTCGATACTAATTTTATCTATGTTCTCAATGGACCTTTGACTGGTGATATCAAAGAAACGGATACTGTCCACTTCGGAGTCAAAAAACTCAATACGGATAGGGTTATCTTTGGCTAAGGGGAAGATGTCAAGAAGGCCGCCTCGTATGGAATATTGTCCTTTGTGCTCCACGTTAGTCACCCGCTCGTAACGCATCTCAAAGAGTTGCATAATGAGGTCATCAAAGTCGATATCATCACCTATTTCGATGTGAATCGTATTGCTGTTGAAGCGATCTAGCGGAGTCAGGTACCTTGTCATTGCCGAGAAGGTCGTTGACGTGATAAAGGTCCCCTTATTCGACAAGCGGTTCATCACCTGAATGCGCTGACTCTTTACTTCTGTGGACAACCTATCGATGTTATAGAAGTTGAATTCTTGTTCCGGGTAATACATGGCTTTGCCAGGGGCTAAGCCAGAGACTTCTTCGGCAAGCTGCATTGCCCTTTGAGAACGTTCGGACACGACAAAAATGGGTCGATTCAAATGTTCCATTATGGAAACGAGAATGTGACCCATGCTTTCTTTGACAAGACCATGTAGGTATATCTTCTTATTCTTTTCTTGGATTGCCTCCAGCAGATGCCGATAATTGGCATCTGCTTTTAAGCAATCGGTAATGATGTTCATTCAGGCCTCTTCCTTACAGCTAAACTAGAGACGTGTTATATAGCGGGATTATTCTTCTATTGAGGGAGCCGACCAACCGTTATAAACGTTCATGGCTTCTGCAATGTCCTCTTTAAGGATGAGCTCAACAGCATCAGCGGCAGCAATCAACTCCTCCTGGAGGGTCTTGATTTCGCTGCTAGCAAACTTGGATAAGACAAAATCAGCAAGGTCCATCCGAGGATGTTTTCTCCCTACGGCAATCTTGACGCGGGGGAAGTCCATAGAGCCAAGCAGGTTGACAATAGATTTCAGGCCATTGTGAGAACCGGCTGTGCCCTTTCGCTTAATGCGGATCGTGCCGAAGTGAATATCGACATCATCGCAGATGACGATAATCTCTGATGGATCTAATTTATAAAACTGAGCTGCTGCAACCACGGATCGACCGGAAAGATTCATGAAGGTTTGAGGCTTCATCAAAACGACTTTTTCGTTATTGATTCTCGTTTCCCCTACCAAGGCATTCCACTTTACCAAATTGATCGGGCAGTTGTATCGTTCGGCTAAGATATCAATGGTCATAAAGCCTACATTGTGCCTCGTCTGCTCATAATTTTTTCCCGGATTTCCTAGTCCGACAATTAAATACATTGGTACCTACTCTTTAAACATGGCAGAAACAGACTCATGGTTGTAGATGCGGCGGATGGCTTCTGCTAAGAGAGGAGCAATCGACAGCGTGACAATCTTATCTGTATTCTGTTCTTCATCTAGGGGTATGGAATCGGTAACGATGCATTTTACGACCGATGAATTTTGGATTCTTTCCAAAGCCGGACCGGAGAACACAGGGTGAGTCGCCGTGATATAGACTTCAGCTGCTCCGTTCTCGTTCAGGTAGTCTGCCGCATTGGTAATGGTCCCAGCGGTATCAATAATATCATCGATAATAATGCACTTCTTGTTCTTTATATCTCCGATGATATCGACCACCGTTGATTCGTTAGGACGAGGCCTAACCTTCTCGATAATGGCAATAGGAAGGTCTAAAAGATGGGAAAATGCTCTTGCTCTTGTTACGCCGCCAAGGTCTGGAGAAACAACTACCCATTCACCAGGTTCGTTACATACGGTTTCCTCAAAATAGGTGGATAGGAGGTTCCCACCTTGGAAGTGGTCGACAGGGATGTCAAAGTAGCCTTGAATCTGTCCGGCGTGAAGATCTAGGGTAATCACGCGATCGACTCCTGCTACGGTTAATATATCAGCAACTAACTTAGCGGTAATCGGTTCTCTTCCACTGGTCTTTCGGTCTTGTCTGGCGTAGCCATAGTAAGGCATGACCAAATTGACTGAATTAACGGATGCCCTCTTGAAGGCATCTACAATAATTAAAGTTTCCATAATTGAATCATTCACTGGCGAGCAAGTTGGCTGGACCAAGAAGCAGTCATATCCTCGCACCGTTTCATTGATCTTTACATTGATTTCCCCGTCCGAAAAACGTCCAATCTTCAATTCACCGAGACTCATGCCTAGCTGTTCTGCTACAGCCTCTGCTAGCTTAGGATTCGCGGTGCCACTGAAGATTTTCATACCTACATCGATCATAACGCCTCCTCAAATTTCCCATCATCGTTCAGGGCTATTATATCCTATAATCGGCCCTGGTTAAATGTTGAATAAATGACTATAACGGTATTATAGTAGACCTTGTTTCTTCTTTTTGTCAACGTATCCCGAGATGCATTTTTGTTCTCCGCGCTCGATAGCAAGGCTTCCTTTTTCGACGGTTTGGGTTATGGTAGAGCCTGCCGCAATGAAACCTTCTTCTTCAACAACTACTGGGGCAACTAAGTTGGCATTAGAACCAACAAAAGCTCTGTCTCCTACCGTGGTTCTATGTTTCTTCTTGCCGTCATAGTTGACGAAGACGACTCCGCAGCCGATATTAACATTATCGCCGACATCGGCATCTCCGACGTAGGCAAGGTGGCCAGCTTTGGATCCTTCGCCCATAACCGCATTCTTCACTTCAACGAAGTTACCGATATGCACACCCTTTTTCAGGTAGGCGTTGGGGCGGAGATGAGAGTATGGCCCAATATTGGAGTCTTCTTCCATTGTGGACGATTCAATCAAGGAGTTCTTGATAACAACTCGGTCCTCGATGACGGAGTCGACAATTTTCGAGTTGTCATTGATGATGCAGTCGTCGCCAATGACCGTGTTACCAAGGATTTCGACATTACCTTGGAGCCAAGTTCCCTTACCGATCATTACCGTGGGTTCGATGGTAACAAGCTCGGGGTGGTCAATGCGGACACCTTCAAGCATCCAGTAGGATGCCAGTAGATAGCGGATTTCTTTTACTGCTTTGGAAAAACTGATAAGGTCTTCCACATAGGTAATCTCATAGAGGTCTTCAATTTCATCGTCATCATCGTTCAGGTAAATGTCGATGCCTAAGTAGGCTGCCGCTTCCTCAAAGCTCTTTTCTGTAAGATTAGTAAGCTCCTCGCCGTCTGCCTTAAAGGCAATCAACTGCCCTTTTACGTTGTAGAATAGCTCTTCCTCATCTGCCGCCATTTCGATGATGTCGTCGGAATAGATGCCTGGTGTGGCGTCAGAGAGAACCAAGACCTCTTCGTCTCCATCGACATTGTCCTCTCCATCAACTAGGGTTAACTCTGCCTCAAGACAGGCTTCCTCCACGTATACATTCATATCCAGGCCTAAGATGCGTACAAAACCTGCCTTATCCTCTTCCTCATAATGTTTTGTAAAATCTGAAGGTAACATCAAAATTTTATCCATACTCTCCCCTTTCACTTAAGAGACCTACACGTAATTATTATACCTATTTTGTCTTGGACTATTGATTAATTCCCTTATTGTCTACAATAATTCGGACTTATGGTATAATTTAGAACTAGAGTAGATATAAGGAGAGAATATGTTCCATTTTAATATTAAAGAATTAGCGCTACCAAAAGTTCACTTTATTGGCATAGGTGGGGTTAGTATGTCCGGTATCGCGGAGCTTTTGCATGATTCTGGTTATACCGTAACCGGTTCCGACCGTAGCGAGAATAGTTATGTCAGCCACTTGAAAAGCCGGGGCATAAAAGTTGCCATCGGCCAGGTTGCTGAGAATATCACAGATCAGGATCTTTTTGTTTATACCGATGCGATTCCCGATACAAACGAAGAGCTGATTGCAGCGAAGGCAACGGGAAAAGATGTCGTCACTAGAGGCGAATTCCTGGGTGCCCTAATGCGCAACTACACTAAATCGATCGCCGTGTCAGGATCCCACGGTAAGTCCACCACTACAGCTTTGATTTCCAAAATACTTATGGCAGGCGAAACTAACCCGACGGTATTACTTGGCGGTTCCTTTGATGAAATTGCCGGCAACGTCCATACTGGTAACAGCGAGTACTTCCTCGCCGAAGCCTGTGAGTACAAGGGCAACATTCGCTACTATTATCCAGAGGTTGCCGTTATTCTCAATATTGATGAGGATCACTTGGATTACTACAAGAATTTGGATGACATCACGATGGCCTTCCAAAATTATATGGCTAACCTATCACCAGGATCGAAAGCCATCATAAACTTGGATGACGCCAATTGCAGAAAGCTTCTTGACCATATCCCTGGAGAGGCTATTACCTTCGCGATTGAAAACGATCACGCTACCTACAATGCAACCAACGTTAAATTTGATAGCATCGGTCGTCCATCCTTCCATCTCACCTATCCAGATGGAGACCTTACCTTTATTCAACTGTCTATCATCGGGAGATACAATATCTCTAATGCCTTGGCAGCTATTGCAGCAACCGATCAAACCGGTGTCGATCGCCAAGCGATCCAAGAGGCAGTCGAGAATTACCTTCCCCTCCATCGTAGAATGGAAGTGGTCGGTCTCTTTGAAGAAGCGACGGTGATGACAGATTATGGCCACCACCCCACCGAGATTAATGCTACTTTAGAAGCGTTGAACGAGCATAAGAAGGGAAGACTAATCTGCGTCTTCCAACCTCATACCTATTCTCGTACCTATACCCTGATGGATGACTTCGCAGAAGCTTTCTATCACGCGGATGAGGTTGTGGTTACGGAAATCATGGGAGCCAGGGAGGTCGATACGGGCCTTGTAAAGTCTGAAGACCTAGTTAAACGTCTACAAGAAAACGGTGTGAAGACAGTATACTGCCAAACCTTCGATGATGCGGAGAACTACTTGAGCGGAAAGGTCAAAGCGGATGACCTTATCCTGACAACAGGATGTGGAAATATAGATGAACTAGCCTATCAAATGGTAGACGTGAAAGATGCTGTTTCTTGATCGTACAAGTACAAAAGGTGGTCGTGCATACAAGACCACCTTTTTTGTTTTATTCGTTAGCCAATCGGCCAATCTGTTCCTTCAAAATCATCGTTTCATTGAACATCTCATTGGATAAGTCTGCATACTCTAGGATAAAATCGCAGTCCTCTATGGCTTTTTGGTAATCACCTTGATCGGTGAGCAGCACCGCCCTATTGTAGCGGAGGCGGAGGTCTGCCGGATATAGTTTAAGCCCGATATCGCAATATCGGATTGCCTCTTCCACCTTGCCTAGTGCATTCAAAGAGAAGACAAGGTCGTTATATACTTCAGGAAAATCTGCACCGGCTTCGATTGCTTCTTGGAAGGCTGCCACCGCGGCATCGTAATTGGCGATGTTTTCATAACATACACCCAAGTAATAAGGAACGTCGTAGCGGTTTTCCTTATTCTTTGCCTCCATAAGGGACTGAATTGCCCGATTATAATCTGCCCGTCGGATAAAGTACAGAGCATTTTCAATACTGGCGTTGGTTGAAATCCGTTCCAGGTCAGCACGAATTGACTCTTGGACCAAATCTTCCGAGCTGGAGCTAAGTGCCCTTTGGTAGAAAGATTGGGCTTTGACGTAGTTACCCATAGCTTCGTTGATATTACCGAGACTTGAGTTTGCCAAAGTATGGTAGGCATCGTCACGGAGGAGCTTCTCTAAAATTTGCGAAGCTTCCTGAACAAAAGCAGCTTGGTCTTCCCCCTCACCCGCTTGCCATAAAAGGTTAGCGTATTGAACCTGGGCAAAATCGTTCTCAGGATTTAAGAGGCTTGCGGATCTGAAATTGATAAGGGCCTGCTCAAACTTCCTCTCGTCGCTCGCTATGGTTTCATCAGTAAGTGCAACTTTCCCTAGCTCTAAGGCGTAATCGTCAGGATTCTTCACGTATTTTACGAGGATGTTTTTGTAGTCTTCAGCGTAGAGGAAGTCCGGATCAATGCCTAAGTTCCAAATCATCCCCTTGAGAAAGTAGCTTAATTCCAGTTCTTCATCGAAACTGTTTTGCTCTATTCCCTCCAGAAAGTCGAAAGCCCGTATGGGTAGTGGAATCTCATTTAACTTTTCATCTGCAACATTGGTATTGCTGTCTTTAAGCTCCAGATAAGCCAATTGGTCACTGAAACTTAAAAAGTAATCCTTGATTGCTTGGTTTGTCACCGTTAGAACCCTCCCTTGTATTTTCTGGACCTTGGATTGGAAAAGTAAGTCTCTCGGAAGAGGATATCTCTGGTGAGCATGAAGAGGGCCATAAGCACCGAGCCCAAAATAGCATAAAGGACTTGAGCGAGTATGAAAGAGTTGGTTGCAACCATGGCCCACACCAATAGTCGCTGCCAAACAAACAGGTAAATCAGGATACTGACGGCAAGATAAGGTAAGAGAGCAAGTATATTCGTCGTCCAATATTCAATCAAGGATTGAAAGATGGTACTCATGTTTTCATTACCAAGGTGGACGGCTTCAAAGGCTGGGGCGGTAAAGATTGCCCAAATGAGGAGAATCCAAGGCGCTAATGGACCAACGCCACCTAAGATACCTGAGCGGCTAACGAAGAGCTCAATCAAGTAGAAGATGAAGAACACTTGGCTCAATCTCCCCACGAAGCGGTTATCGAAGTTTAAAAGGTCTTGAAAACGGAGCTGTCCTCTGATAACCATCGTCTGCAATAAAGACGCTAAGTGGGACATGATTGCCAATCGCAAGAACCAGCGAATGAAGCCCATGAAGATATTGACTCCGGAGGGCAAGCTAAAAGTCAACCGATTGAAAATCATCATGATGCCAAAGTAGGCAAGGAAAGCAACAATTAGCACAGGTAACGAGCTGATGTAGCTTTTTAATTTTGTAAAGAAGTTCTGATACACATATTGTAGATCTTCCACTGGTAACCTCCTACATTTTTTCTGGGCTTGCAATGCCGAGCAAGCCAAGGCCGATTTCCAGCACTTGTCTCGTTGCTTTTACGATGGCATAACGCTCAAGAGCTAATTCTTTAGTCTCCGCATTGAGGATGGAGGCTTGACCGTAAAACTTATTAAAGGCTTTCGCGATTTCCACCAAGTGGCGGGTAATGAGCGAGGGTTCTTTCTTCTTTTGAGCGGCTGATACGATTTGAGGGAACTCATAGAGCTGACGAATTACGCTGTGTTCTTCGGATAAGTTCAGATGCTTAAAGCCTAAACTCTCGAAAGGTTCTAAATCAAGCTCCTTCTCCGCTCTCGTCATAACGCTCCATGCCCTAGCCGCTGTGTATTGGACATAGGGTCCGGTTTCGCCGTCGAAGTTCAGGATTTCATCCCAGGAGAAGACATAGTCTTTCACACGATTGTTAAGGAGTTCTTGGAACTTCACAGCGCCGATACCGACTTGTTTGGCTACCTCATCTCGGTTTTCTAGGTCGGGGTTTCGTTCGTCCATGATATTTTTCGTCTTATTGATCGCATTATTCAAGACATCTTCAAGGAAGACGACATTGCCGGACCGGGTGGACATGGTCCCCTCAGCTAGAGAAATCATGCCGAAGGCAATGTGTTTGATTTCATCTGCCCAGTCGTAACCCATCTTGTCGATGACGTTGATTAATTGTTTGAAGTGCAAGCTTTGTTGGGAACCAACGACGTAGAGGTTCTCTACGAAATCGTAAGTTCTCTTTCGATAAAGCGCCGTGGCTACGTCTCTGGTTAAATAGGTGGATGACCCATTGCTCTTGACGATAATAGCCGGTGGCATGTCATCATCTAGAGGTATAATCATCGCCCCTTCATCTTTAATGAGGAGGTTCTTCTCCTCCAATTCGACCAAGAGGTCGTCGATAAATTGGGCGTGGTAAAATTCGCCGTCCCAGCTGTCAAAACGGATGTCTAAGAGGTCATAGACCCGTTGAAATTCCTTTAAGCTGACCTCTTTGAATCGTTCCCAAAGCTTCATTTCTGCCTCTGAACCCTGCTCCAACTGATAGAAACGTTCACGGGCTGCTTCCTGAAGGTCACGGTTAGTTTCCGCCTCCTTGTTGTATTTGACATACAAACGCAGAAGTTCGGGAATAGGATCTTCCTCTAGGGCTTCCTCATTCCCCCAAAGCTCGTAAGCATTGATAAGCATGCCAAATTGGGTTCCGTAATCGCCCAGATAGTTGATACGGACAGTGTCATAGCCGAGAAATTCGTAGATGGAAGCTAAGGCATCGCCTTGAACCGTTGATCGGATGTGCCCGATATGGAAGGGCTTTGCAATATTGGTTGACGAGAACTCGGCGCAAACCGTCTTCCCGGCACCCTCATTCGATGACCCGAACCTGTCCTTCTCTAGGAGTACCTGGTTGATGACATCGGATGCCAAGGTGTTTGTTACTAGAAAAAAGTTGACGTATGGCCCTTTTGCTTCAACTCGATCTAACCAGTCGGCTTCTAACTTGCCGGCAAGTTCTTCCGCAATAATTTGTGGGCTCTTCCTCATGGTTTTTGCTAATAGGAAGCATGGAAAGGCATAGTCCCCCAGATCCATATTTGGAGGAGTCTCAATCCCTCGGACTATTTCTTCCTCTGTTAACTCAATATTTTGCTCAACCAAAAGTTTGGCGATTTCGTTTCTATAATCTTTCATAAACTGCTCCATTATTTCAATTCGACGACGGTGACTCCTGCGCCGCCTTCCTTTTCATCCGCAAGTTGGTACTTGGCTACTCTGCTGTCTTTTCTCAAAAACTCGGTGACTCCTTGCCGCAAGGCGCCGGTCCCCTTACCATGAATCAGGCGGACCACGTGTAAACCCGCTAGGATGGCATCGTCCAGATACTTATCCACGATATCTAGCGCTTCTTCATATCGTTGCCCTCGTAAATCCAATTCCATGGAGATGTCCATTGACTTCTTCTGTTCTAGAATCTTACTCGGGGATGAATGCTTGCTCTGAACCGACTTGTCTTCCTCTACATGGATTAAATCTTTAACGTTGGAATTAACTTTAAGAATACCCATTTGGATAAGGACATCGCCGTTGCGATCCGGGCCATCGATGATAGAACCCCTTTGGGCCATAGACACAATCTCCACCGTCTCCCCCATTCGGAAGGGTCTTTCGTCCTGCCCTTTCTTCTTTTGGGGAACTTTGGGGGCTAACTTGCCCTCCTCTTCCTGGACTTGCTCTCGAATCGATGTCAGGGTTCGGTCAAGCTCTTGAGTGCTACCCTTGCTAGCCTGTTTCGCTTCTCGAATCAGCTTTTGAGCAGTCACTTGGGCTTCGAGAATGATATCTCTTGCTTCGGCTTTGGCGCTTTCCATCTGCTTCTCATGGTTTTCCTGAGCGCGTTCAAGTTCGTCTTTCATTTTCTTTAGCTTGATCTCATAGTCGCTACGGAGCCGTTCCATATTCGCTTGGTCGGTCTCTGCCCGCTTTCTTGACTCTTCAATATCATGGAGAACATCTTCAAAGTGGATATTCTCCGAGGCAAGGTGGTTTTGGGCGCTTTCTAAGATGTTCTCGGACAAGCCTAAGCGCCTGGAGATGTCGAAGGCATTAGACCTGCCCGGCAAGCCAATCGTTAACTTATAGGTTGGAGACAAACTCTCCACATCGAACTCCACCGACGCATTTTGGATAAGCTTTTCTCGTATGGCAAAGAGTTTTAGTTCCGAATAGTGGGTAGTTGCTACCGTTCGAATATCATGATCGGTGAGGTAGGCTAGGATGGACATGGCCAACGCTGCGCCCTCCGTCGGGTCAGTTCCTGCTCCAAGTTCATCGAATAGAATCAAGGAAGTAGGATCTGCCTTCTCCAAAATATCGATGATATTGGTCATGGAAGCCGAGAAGGTGGACAAGCTCATTTCAATGGATTGCTTGTCACCGATATCGGCGTAGACGTTTGAGTAAACGCCCACTTTAGAGGGGGCTTTTGCGGGAATCTGCAAGCCAGATTGGGCCATAACTGTCAACAAACCTAAGGTTTTCAGCGTAACCGTCTTACCACCGGTATTAGGTCCCGTGATAATCAAGGTATTGAAAGTGTCTCCCAATTCGATATTGATGGGAACGACATTTTCGCCCAAGAGTGGATGGCGAGCTTGATGAATATTCGTTACCCGGTCATCCGTCATCGTTGGTCGAATGCCACCCATCTTTAAGGCATATTTCGCCTTGCCGAAAGTGAAGTCGATAAATTGAAGGTGATCTTGGTTGCTTGCGACCGGTTCAGCGAAGTCGGCAACCTCTTGGGATAAGGACTTGAGGATACGGCTAATTTCTTCTTGCTCCTCCCCTTCCAGTTGGCGAATTTCGTTATTTAAATTGACGATAGCTAAGGGCTCGATAAAGTAGGTTGCCCCCGAGCCGGATTGGTCGTGTACGACACCTTGCATGTGCCGTCTGCTTTCTGCTTTAACAGGAAGCACATATCGGCCTTCCCGCATGGTGATCAGGTTCTCCCGTAGGTGGCCTGATTGGGCAGCTTGATTCATGATGGAATTCAGCTTATCCTTAATCTGGCTTTCTTTGCTTTCGATATTTCGTCTAATTCGATATAGCGTGCTGGATGCCCGATCGGCGATAGATTCATCTGCTTGAATCGCATTGTTGATTACATCGTAGAGCCCCTGGTGAGTAAAGAGGTTGGAAATCCTGTCCCGTAATGGAGAAACTTCGGCCTCTTCCACGTAGTCAATCAAAGCCTGAGAAACTCGTAAGCTCTCCGCGATCTGGAGGAGCTGTCCAGGCGATAGGGTTCCCCCCTTATCTGCTCGAATGACAGCCGACTTGATTTCGGTTATACCAAAAAGCGGTGGATTTCCTATTTGGAGAATCATTTCAATGGCTTCTTCAGTATCAGCTTGCCAACCCTCTATTTCTTTTATATCATCGCTGGGTCTTAGGCGGGTCACCATCCTCTTTCCGAGGTCAGAAGCACAGTGTTTCCCTAAACCAACGAGAATCTTGTCATATTCTAATGTAAGGAGAACATTGTCTTCCATTTCTCCGCCTTTCTTTTATTCAATCCCATCAATATAGTTGCCGAGTTTTGCCTTCTTCCGTCTTTTATCCATAGGTAGGTCTTTAAACTTTCCGCCATTGCTAATCCAGTTTGTCCAGTAGCGAAGAGTCTCAACAATCTCTCCTTCGCCTCGATGTACAAGGTGGAGATAAGCCGGTTTTGCTTGCTTAACTAAACCGCTGTCATAACGCAAATCGATAGTAGTTGGGAGGAGGAGTTCACTGTAGCCATGCTGGCGATAGACTTCCCTACTCCCATATTCATCGACGAGGAAAATATTCTTACGAAACTGGCAGGTCGGACACTGGGAATCATCTATACAACCCTTGACCATAGCTGCCGGGCAGTGTTTCATGAGCATCCCGCTTAACCTACCGTAGGCGAGCAAGTGGCTTGCCGGCTCAGTTGGCGAAACCTGTCTCATGGCAAGGCTATCCCCTATCTTTAGCTCCGGCGATGGTACATAATGGCTCATGCCTGCATCTTTTAACCATTCGATGGCCATGTGGTTGGTAATGTTAAGTTCGTGGCCCCCCATCAAACGAACGGACTCTTTGTCCAAGATGCCGTTATTAATCAAGTGTTGGTAAAAGCCAAGATCATTTAACGATTGGACCAGATAACCCGATAAAGCTTCTTTGTTTCTAAGGATAAGGGATTCTAATTTCTTATAACCATCAGCTTCCAAGAGCCTTGGTCCGGCAAAAATCACCGGAATTCCTTGCTCCACCCAAGGTTTGATCTGCTCTTCGCGATGGACGATGACCATGCTTAGATTAGCTATAGCTTCTCCAAATATATCCGGAAAATCATAGGTGTCCAAATCGATTTTGACTTCTTGTGGCGACCATTCATTCCAGTTTTCCGATTGCTGCTTTATCTGGCTGGCTACGCTAGTATTGGCCTCTGGATATGGTGGAAAATTTTGTTCCAGTATCTTATTCTCTAAACCCATTAAGAGGTTCCGTCTAGCTTGCTTAATCTTCGAGATGGGCAGAAAGCCTTCCCCTTGGACATGAAGTTTCAATTCTTCCAAAAGGAAGGGACTGTCCCCTAGCTGTCCTAGCGATTCCTCAATGCGGTCTTTTGATAGCGGTTGTGTCCTCGCTGCTTGAACTTCATCGGCTTCTATCCTTGCCATAACGCCTTCGCTGGAAGCCGTCAATCGCAATTTTTCACCTACAATAAAGCTGGCGTCTATGGAAACCTCGCGTTTTAATGCTAAACCAGCATCTTGAACTTCTTCTAGCTTGTCTCTAGTCCTTTGCCTGTAGATGAGGTAGGCATGTTCGCCCTCGATTAAGTCAGTATAAGCAGATAAATCCCAACGACTACCCGAATTATGATCTTCGGTAGCGGTGAGTGGGAAGTAATGTTTCTTACTTTTGATGTGAATGATGTCACCTTTGACTATCTCTTCTTCTAAAGGCAGGGCAAAGCCTCGACCATGCTTAACAACCTGACCAATAATCTTCCCAGATTTCTCATCTTCTTTGAAGGCGTAATCTACACCAAAATCATGAAAAGAAAGACCTTTGGTAAAAGGTCGGTTGGAAACAAGCTGGAGGGCTAGAAGGTCCACATTCTCCTTATCCAAGGCTTGCCTATAGGAAGTAACTGCGGAATAGACATACTCCGGTTTCTTCATTCGACCCTCAATCTTGAAACAATCCAAACCAATTTCATGATAGCGGTCAATAAAGGAGATAGTTTGTAGGTCCCTCGGACTGATATAGGTGTTATCTTTGGCGATTAGTTTTCCCTGGCCATCCTTCAGCTCGTAAGTCTTCCGGCAGGGTTGTGCACACCTTCCCCTGTTCCCACTTCGGCCTCCGGCAAAGGAGCTCATCAGGCACTGACCGGAAACGCTGACGCACAGCGAACCATGAACAAAGGCTTCAACTTCAAGTTTGGTAGACGCCTTAATTCGAGTCGCTTCTTCTATCGTAACTTCTCGGCCTAGAACGATTCGGCTGAGGCCAAGTTTTTCCAAGTAGCGAGCGCCCTCAAGACTGGTGACGCTTAACTGGGTTGATCCATGGATAGGTAGGTCAGGGTGTCTGTCTTGAAGAAGGCGGATGATGCCCATATCTTGGACGATGAGGGCATCGCAGCGCATGGCTACCAAAGCATCGATTTGGTCGATCGCTTCGTCCAGTTCATCTTCCTTCACCAAGGTGTTGAAAGTGATGTACACTTTTATTCCGTTCCAATGAGCTCGGTGTATTAACTTTTCCAGTTCCTCATTGCTAAAGTTACTTGCGTAGGCTCTTGCCCCAAAGCTCTTGGAGGCGGCATAGATGACATCAGCGCCGGCGGCGAGGGCGGCTTCGAACATGCCCCAATTACCGACAGGTGCTAAAATTTCCGGTCTACTCTGCTTCATCCATTCGTCCTTTTAACTTCTTGCAGTTGCTTAGCGAAATCCACATTTTTCTTTTCCATTTGGTCGAGATTATCTTGGAGCGCTTGGAGTTTGTCTTGGTATCCTTTGACTTGCTCGTCTCTTTTTGTCAGCAAGTTCTTTTGCCTATCCGCTTCCGCCTTGACGGAGGCCAAACTTTTCTCTAACTCGGCAATCCGCTCTTGCAAGCGAATCTTCTCTTGGTAGAAGCTATTATTCTTCTTTTCCAAACTGTCGATTCGCAGACGATTCGGCTCATAATCCGCCATCGGCTTTTCCGCTCTCGACGCCAAGTCCTTGAATTCTTCTCTCATGGTGAAGAGTTCATCGGCGATATTTACCGCAGCAAGGGTTATGGGCATCGACTTATTAAAGAGCTGTTTCGACGTGGGCACTTCTTCAATTTTCTTTTCCACATAGTTAGCGATAGCAAGCATATCTTCGGTGTCTCTATCGCTATAAAGAACATAATCATTACCACCGATTGTCATTTCAATTCGATTGTGCTTTTCCATCCCAAACCCTTTCTGCTTTTACTTTTATTTGCTAGTATTACCAATTATCGCGCTGTTGTACCAACAGATTTTAATGCTTCTAAAACTTTGCTCATGGTTTCTTCAATTTCTTCGTTCGTTAAAGTGCCCGTCTCAGAGGCAATTTCCACACGAAGTGTTAAAGACTTTTTACCCTCCGGTGTCTGCTTGCCGTGATATTCATCGATAAACCTCACGTCATACACTAACGGAGCAACTAAATCCCTAACCTCTGCCCAAGTTGTCTCATCATCGGCAAGGATGCTGATATCCTGTTCTACGTGAGGATAGAGTGGAAGAGGATAGTAGGTATTGCTTCTGGAATCGAATGGTTTTAGTGCATCCACATTCAAGATAAAGAGGGCCATATCATGGTGCTTCAAATCCGCCTTTACCTTGGCAACCGTTGAAATTAGGCCAAACTCGCCCACCTTATCGTTTCCTACGAAAATCTCCAACCATGCTTTATTATCCGCCCAGCTTGGCTGATTTACTTGCTTGAAGGTAAACTCATCAATTTGGCAATACAAAGATAAATTTTCTACCACGCCTTTCAACTGAAAAAAGAGTTCCTTAGGATCTGTTCCAACACAAGCTGCACCCAGCTGCTTCGTTTGTTCGGGAAGCCTTTCTCCGCTCTCCATAAGCTTAAACTCAGTTCCGTCAAACACTTGGGTTAGCTCGAAAATGCGGAAAACGTCATAGTAGCGGATATTCTTAACACCTGCTTCCAATAATCCTGGAACTAGGGAGTTGCGCAGTTTGTTTTGATCAGGTGCTGGAGGTTGAGCAAGTTTCAATAGCGCCTCATCCTCAAGGCCTGCTGCTTCAACATATTCATCCTTCACCCAAGGGTAGGTGAAAATTTCTTGGAAGCCGCAAGAGAAGGCAAGGTACTCCCGAATCCTTCTGCTGAGACTCGTCTCTTTCTGATAAATAGCCGTATCTAGGGTGATCTCAGGTGCCTTCAGCTCGAAGTTTTCATAGCCGACCATACGGGCAACTTCCTCAAGGATGTCGTCCATCAAGTCGACATCGCCTGTGGACCTCCAACTTGGAGCTAAGACTTGGATATCGTCACCATTAACGGCCGCAACCTCAAAACCTAGAGGAGCCAGTAGTTCACTTACCTCGTTGTAGTCAACCTCTTTACCGAGTCTTCTTGACAACCAAGATACAGATAGGTCTATGCTTTCTTGTTTGGTTTCACGAATCAACGCATCCTCATAAGCGATTGGCTTTGCCTCAGGGAAGAGATCGTTAATCAGATAATTGGCAAAGAGGATGGCCTGAAGAGACCTTTGGGTGTCAATTCCCTTTTCAAAACGAGAGGATGCCTCGGTGCGAACACCAAATTCCTGAGCCGTCTTTCGAATGTTTTGAGCATCAAAATTAGCTACTTCAAAAACGATGTTCTCCGTACTCCTTAGAATAGAGTCTTTGGCACCGCCCATGATCCCCGCTAGACCGATTGCCTTTTCTTCATCCGCAATCACCATATTGTGGCTGTCTAAGTCCAACTCTTTACCATCAAGGAGGGTTAAGTCTTCATGTTCTTTGCCTCCCCGAACAACGATGCCGCCGGAAACGTGGCCCTCATCATAAGCGTGGGTAGGCTGACCCGTTGTCATCATGACGTAGTTGGTAATATCGACGATCAAATTGATAGGCTTGACCCCGACCTTCATCAGGGCAGACTGCAGCCATAGAGGTGACTTTCTCGCATCCACATGCTCGTACTCGACGGCAATGTAACGGGAGCAGGTGTCCTCACTTTCGATACGGACAGGATAAGTTTCCAAGTCCTCTTCAAAATCCAGGGCTTCCAGCTCCTTTAAAGGAAGACCGTAGATTGCCGCAAGCTCTCTAGCGATCCCATAGTGTCCCCATAGGTCGGGACGGTGAGTAAGCGACTTGTTATCAATCTCGATGATATAGTCATCTAAACCCAAGGCGTCCACAAGCGGCGTACCCGCTTCAACATGAATATTTTGTTTCCCTAAATCGATGATTTGGTGGTCTTCTTCGACAGGAAATAAAGGCCCCAATTCCAATTCGTCCGCTCCGCAAATCATTCCGTAAGACTTCTCGCCACGAAGCTCTGTTTCCTCGATAACAACCGGGTCGCCTTCCCCATGCCAAATTGCTTTAGCTCCGGGTAAAGTAACAGCAACACCTTGGCCCACCTCAAGATTGGACCCCCCGCAAACAATCTGAACGTCCTCGCCTTCGCCGATATCGACTTGGCAGATGCGAAGCTTGTCCGCTTGAGGATGGGGATCAATTTGGGTGATTGTTGCCGCAACCGTTTTTTGATACTTTTCTCGTAAGTCTTCTATTCCCTCGACCTCGACGGTCCTCATGGTTAAGTCGTAACTAAGCTGGTCCATCGAGAGGTCGTCTGGTAGGTCGACATATTTCTTTAACCATTGATAAGATAATTTCATCGTTTCCTCCTTAATGGAACTGCTTCAAGAAGCGCAAGTCAGCACTGTGGAACAAGCGCACATCGTCCACGCCATACCGCATCATGACCAGACGGTCCAGACCAATATTGATGTAAAAACCGGACCACACTTCAGGGTCTAACCCTGCCGCCTTCAGCACATTAGGGTGCGGAGACCCACCAGGCATGACCTCAATCCAGCCGACATTTTTGCAGACCTTGCAACCTTGGCCATGGCAAACCTGACATTCCATATCGATCTCGAAGCCAGGTTCAACGAAGGGGAAGAAACCCGCTCTCATTCTGGTGTTCACATGGTGGCCGAAGACTCTTTCCATGATGGTATCAATCAAGAGTTGGCCTGAAGAGAAGGAGAAGTCTTTATCCACGATCAACGCTTCATACTGGAAGAAAGCGCGCTCATGACGGGCGTCTGTTGTTTCATTTCGATAGACTCGACCAGGATAAACAAATCGAGCAGGTGCACCGTGCTGTTGGAGATAGCGGACGGAAGCTCCAGTTAGGTGAGGACGCAGGGAAAGTCTTTGGTCCCCCTCCTTATCTTCGGTTCCCTCAATCCAATAGGTATCCATCGTTTCCCTTGCCGGGTGATTAGGAGGAAAATTCAAATTATCAAAAGCATAGAGCTCGCTGGAAATCTCATCTTCTTCAAACACTTCAAAACCAAGCGACAGAAAAGCATCGTTTAGGTCGTACATCATTTGCGTGATGGGATGTAGACTTCCCTGATTGATAGGATAACCTGGTCTTGTCAAGTCGATGCTTCCCTCTATAACGGATGCTTCCGCTATCAAGGCTTGTTTCTTATCTCGAATTTGGTCATGGATTTCCTGCTTTATGCGATTCGCTTCCATGCCCATTACCTTGCGTTGTTCCGGGTCTAGCTTGCCCAACCCCTTTAGAATTTCCGTAAGACTGCCTTTCTTCCCAAGGACTTCAACTCGCAATGATTCCAGCTCGTCGTCCCCTTTTATTTGGGCTAATCTTTCCTGTACCGAATCGTACAGAGCCTGCAATTGATCTAGCATTTTTCCTCCTATGCTCGAAATACTTTTCATATAATTTCTATATCGTGGTGGTAAATAAAAAAAGCCCATGGAACATGGGACGAATCATCGCGGTACCACCCAATTTGCCATAAGCCACTCTTGAAGATAACGGATTCACCGGCTGGGACTACATATCACCCCAGCTGCTCCCTGGCGAACACTAGAAAGTTCATTGTAAGCTACTCTCAGCAAATATAGCTACTCTCTGTGCAATAAGCTCTTTCTATCTTCCAGTTCAACACATGAATACTTTAGCATAACTGCCACAAAACCGCAAGTTAACCCACTTGCGGCTTATTAATTCCACTCATAATAACTGATCCAGATACGGCCACATTGAGGGACTCTACCAGTCCTGTCATTGGGATGCTTATGCTATGACGGATCAGTGCATTCATTTCATTTCGCAACCCATTTCCTTCATTTCCTAGTGCTAAGCAGAATGATGAGGGCCATTCAAATACCCTATAGTCCTCCCCACCCATATCAGCGCCAATAATCGGTATATCTTTATCTGCAACCCAAGTCAGTAGTTGCTCTAGTTTTGTTGAATGAAGCGTCAAGCGAAAGGCAGAGCCCATGGAGGCCCGGAGTACCTTACTATTCTCAAAATCCACGCTGTCAACACCGATAACGGTTTTGAATCCAAATGCTTCAGCCGATCGGAGAAGGGTGCCAACGTTCCCCGGGTCTTGGAGATTATCAAGAAGAAGGATACGGCTAGCTTCTTTGGAAGAGGTTAATTGAGTGGAGAGACGACCGGAAGCTACCCCAATCAACCCATCAGAACTTTCCATCTCGGTCAATTCATCAAACAACTCCTTTGATAAAAAGGTCCACCTGATATGGTTTAGTTTATCTTCGATTCTTGGATCATCGAAGCGGTGGAGAGCTTGTTTTAGGGATTCCATCAAAGACGGATGATCCTCTTTCTGACAGACGAGATAAGTTAGCTCATGGGTGCTTGCGAGGTAATCTGCAATCAACTTCCTCGACTCGATGAGAAAGGCGTCTTCCCTATCTCTGCCCCTCTTATTTTTCAACTTAAGCCAAGTCTTGTAGGTGGGATTCGATGAACTGTTTATCTCGACAGCAGCCTTGGCTCCCTGTGCCGTCATTGCAACTGCTCAATTTCTAGTACTTTATCGGAAGTACCAAGGATGAGGAGCCTGTCATGTTCACGGAAAACATCATCCGGGCTGGGATTGATATTGGAATAATTTGTATTGAGTATGCCAATAATGCTCACATCGTAATTCTTGCGAACGTCTAATGACTCCAAGGATTTACCTATCCACGCGTCGGGTACGACAAGTTCTACAATGGAGTGATCGGTATCCAACTCGATATAATCATATATGGATGACCGTGAAAGGGAGTGGCCAAGGCGAATGCCCATATCTCTTTCTGGCAGAATGGTGCGGTTAGCCCCAACTTGTTCCAGAATTTTGGCATGTTGCTCACTCTTTGCCTTTGCAATGATGTTTTTAATTCCCTTTTCTTTGCAAATAGCCGTGGCCATAATGCTGGCTTCAAAGTTTGAGCTAGTGGCGATAACTGCCGTATCAACATTTCGCAAACCTATCTCATCGAGGGCGCCTTCTTGGCCGACGTCTGCTTGTACGGCATAAGTCACAAATTCAGCCAGGTCATTTACTTTGTTTTCGTCTTTATCCACGACGAGCACCTCATTGCCTAATTGGGAAAGAGTTAGCGCAAGGTTGCCACCGAAACGGCCGCAACCGATTACTGCGAATGAACTTAGATGTTTCAAGATAATTTCCTCCGAATATTTCTATACTAACTAGGATCTGTTTATCCTACTAAAATTTTCTCTTCTGCTTTTCTTGAAAGTGGTTTTCTTTCATGAGGGGAGACCGCATACAAGACGGTTAATGGGCCAAGCTTGCCGTAAAGCATCGTAGCGGAGATAATGACCTCGCCGATTTCACTAAGTCCCGGTGTTACATTTCTGGTTAATCCTACCGTACCAAATGCAGATACCACTTCATAAATGTTATCCAACAGGCTAACTTGAGGGTCTGTGATGGATAAGATAAAGACGACCACTACACACCACAAAAAGGCACTCATAAAGATCATAAAAGCCTTGTGAATGGTTTCAGCCGGTATGTTGCGGTTAAAGATAGGACTGTCTTCCGATCCCTTTATTTCATTCTTGGTTCCCACCAATATTGCTGCTATCGTGGTAGTCTTAATACCACCGGCAACACCTCCTGGTGATCCCCCAATAAACATTAAGCAAATACTTAAGAATGCGCCTGCCGTTGTCATAGAAGCCTGGTCAAAGGAAAAGTAACCGGCCGTTCTCGTGGTAACCGCTTGGAAGAAAGCGTTTAGTATCTTCTCCCCTTCACCAGCCATCTGCCCTAGCGTTCCAGGATTCGTTCTTTCCAACAGATAAGTACCTAAAGTGCCAACAACAAGAAGGATTCCTGTTATCATGAAAACGAGTTTGCTGTGGAAGCGGATTCGTTCATTCCCATCCTTGCGGAGAACATCTAAATAGACGACGTAGCCCAATCCGGCGATGACGATAAGAAAACTGATGGTTAAGATGACCAACACATTTCCGGAAAAGTCTGACAAGCTCACAGGTCCGAGAATATCGAAACCCGCATTACAGAAAGCGGATATCGAATGGAAGACTGCATACCATATTCCCCTCAAACCGTAACGAGGTACGAAGTCAATCGATAACAGGAAAGCCCCCACTGCCTCGATAGCAAATGTTGAAATGAGGATGAAACGGATTAGCTTAACCATACCGGTCAAGCCCGATTGTCCTTTCTCTTCCATCATTAGTCGTCTGCCCGCCATCGAGAACTTTTGCTTTGTAATCAGACCTAAGGCGGCGAAAGCAGTGGCGATACCAAGCCCACCTAATTGTATTAATAAGAGGATGACTACATGACCGAAGGTTGTCCAATGCTCAGCGGTGATCACTGGGGTAAGGCCCGTAACGCACACGGCTGATGTTGTGACAAAGAGGGAATCGAACACCGAAGTGACCTCCCCGCTTTGGCTGGAAATTGGTAGCATTAACAGGAATGTTCCCGTAGCTATGACGACTAAATATGCTAATAAGAAAAACAAAGGTGGATTTTTCATCAACCTTCGCTTCAACGTATTTTCCATTTTTGGTTTTTCCATAATCCCTCCTATGAATAACGAAAAACTTCGTTATACAAATCAAGATAATTATATGCCTTATTCCTAAATAATAAAGTATTTCTTTCGTCTATTCTGGCAATAAAAAAGAGCCCTAATGGGCTCTCCATAGATTTATGCCGTGACCTTCTCATTGGCTTCGTTAGCCAATTCCACTAATTTTGTAAAGTGTTCAGGTTCTCTTACCGCGATGTCAGCAAGGATCTTGCGGTTTACATCGACGTTGCTCTTCTTCAATCCGCTGATAAAACGTGAATAGTTTGTTCCGTTGTTGCGGCATGCAGCGTTGATACGTGCAATCCATAGGCGGCGGAAGTTACGCTTTCTTTGCTTTCTTCCCACATAAGCATAGCTTAATGAACGGATAACTGCTTGCTTAGCAGTCTTGAAAAGCTTTGATTTACCACCGTAGTAGCCTTTTGCTTGACGGAGGATCGCCTTGTGATTCTTCTTTGCGTTTACAGCACCTTTTACTCTAGCCATTTTTTCCTCCTATCGTGGTAACATTTGGTCGATACGTTTCATATCGCCAGGGCTTACTAAATCAGACTTTCTTAAGCTTCTGATTCTCTTTGCTGCGTACTTACCTGTCATGTGGCTCTTACCACTCTTGAAGCGCTTGAGCTTACCGGTTCCTGTTCTCTTAAAACGCTTAGCTGAGCCACGGTGTGTTTTCATTTTGACTTTATTTCCCATGTCATCCTCCAATTCAAACTTACTCTTTTTCTGCTATAGGAGAAAGGAACATAACCATGCTACGTCCTTCCATTTTTGGTTTACTTTCGACAACGCCGTTGTCTGCTGTTAATTCAGCAAATTCATCAAGAACTACTTTACCAATCTCAGTGTGACCCAGTTCACGACCGCGGAAACGGACGCTAACCTTGACCTTATCGCCGTCAGCAAGAAATTCATTTGCTTTCTTTGCCTTCACTTCAAGGTCATGGGACTCGATGCTTGGAGAAAAACGGATTTCTTTTAGTTCTGCATTTTTTTGGTTCTTCTTTTGATCTTTCATCCGCTTCATGGTGTCGTAACGAAACTTACCATAATCCATGATCTTGCATACTGGTGGCTTAGCATCGGGAGACATGAGCACGAGGTCCATATGGACAGAAGCGGCTCTTTCATTAGCTTCATCAAAAGGTACGATACCTATTTGTTCGCCATTCTCATCAATGAGTCGGACTTCTTTAGCACGAATCTCTTCGTTAATAGCTTGTTCTTTAATAATTAACCTCCTAAAATAAAAAGTAGTGGGCAGAAGCCCACTACTGAATAAACACGCCAAATAAAAGTTAATCTTTTATGACTTTTCAGAAATAACCGAGTAACATATGTTGTCGGTGAGAGTGGGTACTCTGCTTTATATCTTCTCAATTATACTTGCTGGGTTAATCCTTGTCAAATCAAATTTCTTTGAGCGTCGACCTGGATTAACCCAGCAAGGGTGTGTTGATATTTCGATGTTTACCAGCGCTTGATGATATGGGTATCCACAATTTTGGAATCCATCTTACCATCGTGTTCAATAAGGTTCATCAGAAGCTGGACTGCTGTAGCGCCCAACTCCTTAACGTGAATATCCACGGTGGACAGCTGGTTTTGAAACATCAAGCCAAGCTCTGAGTCGTTGAACCCAACCGCCTGCATTTCTCTTCCTTGTTCATAGGCTTTTTGC
This sequence comes from uncultured Peptoniphilaceae bacterium, assembly GCA_964394795.1. Classification (GTDB taxonomy): domain Bacteria; phylum Bacillota; class Clostridia; order Tissierellales; family Peptoniphilaceae; genus CAYFUF01. The sequence goes on along the minus strand of CAYMYX010000002.1, from coordinate 4,344 downwards.
AAGATACCGATAGCCAAGAGATCATCTGTTGAAGCGACGGCAGTGTAATCTTTCTCAAAAAGCTTATCTGCGACTATATAACCACTCTCGGTAGTAAAGTCACCGAAATATAAGTCGTTCTCATCGTAGGGAATTTTGCTCTCTTCCATCGCTCGTTGAAAACCTTGGAGACGGTCGTTGGTTACCACATACTCCTTGGCTCCGGCGACGAAGGCAATACGCTTGTGGCCTTGCTCTATGATATAGGAGGTTGCCTCATACATTGCCCTCTCATTATCATTATCCACAAAGAGGAAGTTTCGCCCTCTTGGATTTCCGACGACTACAGTGGGAATCCCATTTTGCGCCAGATAATCCAAAGACCTGTCATGTTCCGTGACCGATAGCTTGATTACGCCGTCAATCTTATTGCTTTCCGCCAACTTTCTGACCTGCTCATCTTCTTCTTTTCTGCCGGTGAATGCTAGGAGGAGGTCCTTCTCGTAGCTGTCCAACTCGGTCGCTATCGCATCGATGATATCGACGAAATAGGTGTTACCAAGGGATGATGTTGGACTTCGGTCGACTACGACACAGACGGTATCGGTGGCTGATTTAGCCAAGGCCTGAGCATTGTAGTTGGGTCGGTAACCTGTTTTTTGGATTGCCTCCCTCACCCGCTCTACCGTGCTGTCTTTTACAATATCGGATCCGGAAACTACTCGGGATACCGTTGAAATGCTTACACCTGCTAAGTTCGCCACTTCTCTAATGGTTACTTTTCTCTTCATCGTAAGCTCGTTTCTACTGATACAGTAACTTCCGCATAAGCGGTTCTGTTAATTGATCCGTTGGGTGGTTTCGCCATCGAAGAAATGAAGAGCTTCCGGATCAAAAGTGAAGTTGTGGGATTCGTCTGCAGCATACTCAAAGTGGCCAGGTTGGCTGATAACCAAATCGGTGCCGTCTTTCATCTGGGTATAGAGAAGCTGTTCCTTACCCAGCATTTCGATAACGTCAATTTTGGTATTGATTGAGCTCTTTTCCTCTTTATGAGGTAAGAAACGTTCAGAACGGATGCCCAGATAAACCGGTTTTCCTTCATAGTCCTTCAGGAGTTCTTGAGTGGACTCTAAAGGAACAACATCAATCAATCCGGACTCATTGACAAAGTGTCCATTCTTGATGCTACCCTTGATGATATTCATCGTTGGTGAGCCGATAAAGCCGGCAACAAACAGGTTTTCCGGACGGTTATAGAACTCTTCAGGTTTACCCACCTGTTGGATGATACCTTGGTCTAGGAGGACGATTTTGGTTGCCATCGTCATTGCCTCAGTTTGATCGTGGGTAACGTAAATGGACGTCGTCTCTAGTTGCTTGTGAAGGCGAACAAGCTCAACGCGCATATGCTCACGAAGCTTGGCATCCAAGTTGGATAGAGGCTCATCCATGAGGAAGACAGCTGGTTTACGGACCATGGCCCGGCCTAGCGCAACTCTCTGCCGTTGACCACCGGAGATGTCCGAAGGTCTAGAATAGAGATAATCGGAAATTTGTAGAGTTTCTGCCGCCTCCATAACCCGCTCGTGGATGACTTCTTTTCTTTCCTTATTCATCTTCAAAGCGAAGGCCATATTATCGTACACGGTCATATGGGGATAGAGGGCGTAGGATTGGAATACCATAGCGATGTCCCTATCCTTAGGCTCTACCTTATTCATTAGTTTGTCATCGAAGTAGAGTTCACCTTCGGTGATGGAGTTAAGACCGGCAATCATTCTTAGCAAGGTGGATTTTCCGCAACCTGATGGGCCAAGGATTACACAAAAGTCTTGATCATCTATTTCTAAGTCAATATGACGGATAGTAAACTTTTCTCTTCCTTCATACTTCTTTCCTAAATTATTCAAACTTACTTTCATTACTTTCTCCTTAGCCTTTAACTGATCCAGAAGCTAATCCAGATACCAGTTGATCTTGCAATGCTAAAAACAGCAACATGACAGGAATTGCAGATAAGAAACCACCTGCAGCAAAAGCTGGACCGTTCATCGTACGTTCATCGGCAATAAGTGTAAATAGGCCGGTTGCCAGGGTGTAATCCTGTGGATTCGTTAAGAGGATCTTAGGCATCATGTAATCCAGGAATGGCCCGATAAAGGATTGTAAGGCGATGATGGCAAGCATCGGTCTTGCAATCGGCATGATGATTAAGCGATACACCTGCATGTTGGAACAACCATCAATACGCGCTGCGTCATCTAGCTCTGGTGAGATGGAGTCGAGGTAACCTTTCAAAATAAAGGTGTTCGCTGCGATACCACCACCGGCATAGATGAGAATCAGCATGGCCGTTCGACTAAAGACCGGCACAACCCCCGAGATAATCGAGTGGATGGCGAAGTAGGCTGTTATTCCTGCGAAGGCGGGAATGGTTTGAATCAGCATGATGGCAAGCAAGCTCATTCTCTTCCCCTTGAAGCGGAAGCGGGAGTAAGCGTAACCGGTAAAGGATACAATGATTAATGTCAGTAACGTCGTAATTACCGCAATTTTTATGGTATTCCATACCCATTGTAAGAAGTGAGTCTCTTCAAAGAGGTAAGTGAAATTCTCAAAGGAGAATATGAATTCTGCGGTTAATGAAATGTTCCGACCTTGGTTACCATTAAAACTGGATACCACCATGATAATCAAAGGCACGAGAATGATGGCTGCCCATAGGAACATGATCACATAGGAAAAACCTAGCGTCGCTTTTCCCACAGCAGACAAAGGTTGCATATCGGATAAATAGAGATTATCTTTCTTTTTCATGCTAGTCCTCCTTAAATGCTGCGGTATTGCGGTAACCCAGGTACGAGATGAACATCAGTACGATGGAAATAAATACGGTAATAGCAGCACCTATCGCTTGGTATTGATTCTCCATGGTCAACTTGTAAATATAGGAAATTAAGATGTCGGTAGATCCTGCTAAGTTTCCATATAAACTTGGGTTGAACGGTCCACCCTGGTTGAACAGGTAGATAATGGAGAAGTTATTGAAGTTAAAGGTGTATTGGTTGATGAGGATTGGTGCAATCTGGTACAAGACTAGGGGAATAGTAATTCTCGTCGTCTGCTGTATTCCAGTCGCGCCATCAATGGAAGCTGCCTCATACAAGTCATCTGGGATGCCTTGCATTACACCCGTCGATAGCAAGAAGACGTAAGCATTACCCAACCATCCTTGAAGCATAATGAGGGCTAGTCTGGTATAAATCGCATTATTCTTGATATCTAAGGAAACGCCAAACAAGGACTCAATGGTGGTTGGTATAACACCCCCTCGGGAGGCCATGATGGAGAAAAACATAATCGTAATAAAGGCGGGGATTGCCCATGGTAACAAATAAACTGTTCGGAAGAACTTCTTACCAATAACACGCTTGTTGTTGACGAGGAGGGCTAACACGAAACCGATGACGATTGCTAATGTTGATGCACCTAAAGTCCAAATCAACGTCCATCCTAAGATGAGCCAGAACGCCTTACCCGCGATACCCTGACCAGTTGCAATTGTTGCATAGTTAGATAAGCCGATCCAATTAAACTTGTTCTGGTGAGAGGGGTCATAGTTGGTAAACGATATCAGGATAGCCGTGATGATTGGTACAAGGACAATAAACAAGATGACCAACAACGCCGGAGTCGTGATGAGGTATGGAAAACCATCTGTTCCAACGGTCTTCTTTGTTTCCTTCCAAGTCTTTGGTCTGATACCAGCTATAGTGTTTTTTTCCACCTTCAATACATCCTTGAAGGACGCAACCATGATGAACAGAGAAATCAACAGGAACATGACTGCGATAATTCCTTCGATCATGAAGAGGATAGATCGGTCGAGCTTTGCTCCCCCTTCGGCCAAGTTGATTAAGCCCGCGATACCTTCACCTTGATAGTTTCCATAACCCAATGCATAGGGTATGGCAATCAGATAGATGAATAAGGTACCGATGAAGAAGAAAATTGCTTTGGCATATTGTTTATTGAGAAGTTGACCAAGGCCTGGAATGAGGAACGTCAAATAAGCAAATATCGGTCTTTGCTTTTCGACTTCAATCGGCGTCTTCCGCCTAGCGTCAGAGATTTCGGAATCAAGAACGTTGAGATTCGTCTGGGTATCCATCTTCTGATGATGCTTAATATTCTTTATCTCTTCTTCCAGGGAAGTTTTCGGATTGAGATAAGCCAAGGCAGTTTTATCCTTGTCATATGCTCTTGTTTTAGCTTTCTTTTCTGTCTCGAAAGCTTTCTTGGATATCATTTTATTCTGATAGCTATCTTTTAGACCTGCGATTTCGCTATCCGTTTTTTCTT
>CAYMYX010000001.1:0-121217 GCA_964394795.1 uncultured Peptoniphilaceae bacterium | reverse complement strand
TAGTCGATGTCCACTGCGATGAAATTGATGACGAGCAATCTCGTTTCTTAGAAACGTTAGCTACCAGAGCCTATGAGACAGGACACGGCGAGCGGATGACCGCAAGCCATACAACGGCAATGCACTCTTATAACGGAGCTTACACTTCTCGCTTATTCAACGTACTGAGAATGAGCAAGTTAAACTTTGTAAGCAATCCATTGGTCAACATGCACCTGCAAGGTCGCTTCGATACCTATCCCAAACGGCGCGGCTTAACTAGGGTGAAAGAGCTGACAGCAGCAGGTATCAACGTATCCTTTGGACACGACGATATCTTCGACCCTTGGTATCCATTGGGAGACGGCAATATGCGAGACACTGTGCATATGGGTTTACATGCTACCCAAATGATGGGCTACTCAGATATTATGAACTCTTATAACTTTATCACCTACAATGCAGCAAAAACTCTGCACTTAGGTGACAGCTACGGCATCGAAGTTGGCAACGATGCAAGCTTTATCGTTCTTAATGCAGACAACTGGTACACCGCATTGAATGAAAAGAAAGAAGTCCTGTACAATTTCACCAAGGGTAAACTTATCGCAAAGACAGAACCATGCGTGAAATCCATAGAATTTTAAACAATCGATTTTCAGCCGGCAAGCAGTTTAGCTTGCAAAGGTCTTTGGCAGCATGGCGAGTCAAGAAAGCTATGATAGGTAATCACCTAACTCTAACTTTACTTATGGAGGTCTCTAATGACTGAAAATAACAAAGATGTTCAAACGATAGATACGAAGTACATGAAAAAAGAAGGCTTCATCTATGATGCTTTCGCTGATCTAGGCGTACCTAAAACAGTATTATTAGGTTCTCAACACGCCTTCACTATGTTTGGTGCGACCATCCTCGTACCACTGTTAACGGGATTTGATGTTTCCGTTGCACTCTTTATGGCCGGTATCTGTACACTGATGTTCCACTTGATTACCCAAGGTAAGGTTCCTGTCTTTATGGGTTCCTCCTTCTCCTTCATTGCGCCAGTTCTATCCGTAGTGGCAGCAATGGGAGATATCACTTACGCTCAGGGTGGTCTGATTGCCTGCGGTTTGATGTATCTCTTAATGTCCGTGTTGCTACATATGTTTGGTGTTGAAAAGGTAACCAAATTCTTCCCACCAATCGTAACCGGACCAATCATTATCTCAATCGGTTTAAAGTTAGCACCAACAGCTATCGATATGGCTTCCGCTAACTGGATATTAGCAGGCGTTGCCCTCTTAACCGTAATCGTTGTCAACATGTGGGGTAAGGGAATGATTAAGCTAATCCCAGTACTTATCGGTGTTGTCGTCGGTTATATTGTTGCTCTATTTATGGGCGAAGTCGACCTTGCTCCAGTAGGCGAAGCTGCTTGGTTTGGCGTTCCTAACTTCAGCTTCCCTCAGTTTGATATGGAAGCGATTATGATGATTGTGCCTGTTGCCCTTGTTACCATCGTCGAGCATATCGGTGATGTTATCGCTATCGGCGAGACAGCAGGACAAGACTTTACTGTAGACCCAGGTTTGGACCGCACCATGTTTGGTAATGGTGTTGCGACTGCACTATCCGCAACCTTCGGTGGACCAGCTTCCACTACGTATTCCGAGAACACTGGTGTCCTTGCTCTTACAAGAGTTGTTGACCCAAGAGTTATGCGTATTGCATCCGTATTCGCTATCCTACTAGGTGGTATTCCAAAGCTAGCAGCGATCATTGGCACTATCCCAACAGGCGTTATCGGTGGTGTATCCATCGTCCTATTCGGTATGATCGCATCTGTAGGTTTAAGAGCCCTCGTTGAAGCTCGCGTAAACCTATTCGAAACAAAGAACCAATTAATCGCCGCTGTTATCCTCGTATTAGCGCTCGGTGGAGAAGCAGTTCCTGGCGGTATGGCAACAGCAGCTTTGGCTGGTATCTTCATGAATGCCATCCTACCTGAAAGATAAAAAGAACATAAAGTAAGTTGAATAGATACAACTCAGTCCCTCACGCAAGTGGGGGCTGTGTTGTTTATCCTAGTAGTTTGGCCATGTGCAGAAATTGGATAGGTGAGGAATGAAAAATACTCGTTTTACTGTAGCAAATTTAATGCAGCTAGATTCCATGACCGGATCAGAGATCATCGCTGGGGAGTGCGGACTATGGAAGCCTATATCTATGCTTAATATTATGGAAGTGCCTGATATTATTGATTGGGTACAGCCTGGAGATTTCCTTTTAACCACGGCCTATTCATTCAAAGACCACAAAGAGGGCTTGACCACCTTAATCGATGCGCTCATTGAAAAAGATATCGCTGGTTTTGGCATTAAGACCAAAAGGTATGTTGATGAGATTCCCCAAGAAGCAAGAGAAAAAGCAGAGCTCAATGAGTTTCCTATTATTGAGATACCTTATGATGTCTCTTTCTCCAATATACTGATTGAAGGTTACACACAGATTATCAATGCTCAAATGTCCACCTTAATCCGTATCGACACTCTCCATCGCAAGTTCATCTCTATCATGCTGGGCGGAGGAAAGCTGACAGAGATCACCGAATCGCTCTATCAGAGCTTTGAGAAAAACCCAATCGGCCTCAAGGATTACGCCTTTGATACCAGTATTATTTTTAGTGAGGATCAAGATCGAGAGTTCATCGTGCAGGCGTTAGACCGAGACCGTTTTATGCGATCAGATAATAGGATTGAACGAGCGAATATGCAACATGTCATCCGGGCAACGGATGATTGGGACGGCGCTCATGTCAACCGCATCGAGATCCCAATTTCTTCGGGCAGTGTAGAATATGGACGCCTCTTTATCTGGGAGACCAAGAAGCAGTTGACCCCAGTAGAAATCAGCGTTATTGAATCGTCCACGTCCCTCATTGCTTTGGAAATTTATAAGAACCTATCGGTCTTTGAAAGCCAGACTTCTCAGATGACGGAGTTTGTCGAAGACCTCCTCTCTGGTCATGAAGACCAATACCATGAGGCAATCAAGAGGAGCCACTTCTTTAACTTCCGTCCACAGGAAGCGCATGCTGTTCTCGTCATTACCTTCGATGATAAAAGTCTGAATGGGTCCAATGACATGATGATTAGAAACGATGAGGAAGCCAAGCAGAGGCACTTAGGTCTAATTCACCGAATTAACTCCTTGCGTGAGTGGACAATTCTCGCTGCTTCCAAGGAAAACCAACTGATTCTCGTCATGGAAATAAACAACTCCTTCGATAAGAAAACAGCACGCACCAGCCTGCAGAACTTTTCGGATGCGCTGGAGAACTACTTCTCCAATCCCCGTTATTTTGAACCTCGTATTACGACGATTGGCCGAATCTATAAGGATTCGACTGAACTATGGAACAGCTACAGGGAGGCTCAACAGGCCTACGATTATGCGACTCAAAGCGATGTATCATCCCCAGTATTCTTCGAGGATATGGGGGTTTACCGCATACTGACTAATGAAGGCATACAGCAGGAGATGGATTACATTCGAAACGATGCCTTGGAAGCATTGATCTCTTATGATCAGCATAAGAAGAGTGATTTAGTTGACACTTTGAGGGAGTACTTCACCTGTCAAGGTAACTTGGTCAAAGTAGCAGAGAAACAGTTTATCCACTACAATACGGTTGTTTACCGTATTGGCCGAATTAAAGAGATAGCGGGCATCGATTTTGAAGACTATGACCAGTGCTTGACCCTGCAATTAGCCCTCAAAATACATGACATGGAGATGAAGAAAAAGGACAAGGGACAGTAAACCTTTTCCTTGTTTGGTCTTCCAAAAACTTACCATAGATTTCAAAAAACAAGGAGAAATATTCCGTATTTTTGTGAAGTTTACATAAAGAGATAGAGCTCCCTTGGTGCTATAATGGAAGTAGATCAAAAAGGTAGAGCCTTCAGCTTACTCTAGTGTTAAGCAAAGGGAGGAGAGTTTTCGATGAGGCTACAATCTTCCACGATTTGTCTTGAATTACAGGAGCGACTGGAGACTCAAACTCAGTTCGTAGGAAGCCTCCATTCCGTATTTGATAGCAGCTGTAACTTACTTGTTCCAGGTAGAGATGGAAGGGATGAGTTGGTAACAGTTCTGTCAGCCAAGAGGCCTATGGCAAAAAATGCAGTTAGGATAGACGGCGAGTTTTCTGTTCGAAGGCTGTTTAACCGACTGAACTTGCAGATAGGCGATAGGGTTATCCTATCGAGCGGCGCTCTATATATGGATGCAAGAGATCAAGCCCTTGAGGTTAACTTGCAACAGGCAGGAAGTTGGGATCCTAAGCCCGCTTTACCAAAAGCGGTAATTGGCTTTGATCGACTTAATTGGCTGTTAGAATTGCTAAAGAGATTTTTGAGGACGAACGAACAGGGGTATGGAATAGTTACCGTGATGCCCCGTTTGGCCAAACGATTTCCCGACTTAGTGGGCTTGCTGCCTGAAGACGTCGAAGAAAGAGCTGAGCTATCCTTTGTTGAGGACCGCTTAGAGAACTACCTTGATGCCTACATGCATGCCCTGCGAGGGGACAAGATGGCAGACCTTAGTCAGTTGGCGGGTAAGATTATTGGCTTTGGCCAAGGGTTGACGCCATCGATGGATGATTTTTTATCGGGTCTCATGGTTACCATCCTTTATGGGGCGGGTCTGATCGAGTGTAAGGCAACCCAAGTAGTCAATGTAAATGTTGCAACAACCAGAAATAATGGTGAAAAGACGACAATTGTGAGTGCCGAGATGTTGCGACATGCAGCGATTGGCCAAGTCAATGAGTTTCTGCGAGACATCATGGTCTTCATGTTTGACCCAGAAGCGAGAACTGTCCATAAGAAGCAAGATGAAACGTTCAAGGATTTACTAGAGAAGGAGAAGTCGATAGGAGCTAGCTCCGGACTCGACACCCTCTATGGTGTACTTGTCGGTTGTTGTATATGCAAAATATTGAAGGAGGAAAGATGAGCCAAGTAATCTATGAAGTAAGAGGTAATAGTTACTATGATTCCGTTTCTCTTATGCTGGCATCTAGAGAATTAGAAAAGATCGAAGGCGTAGAGAAGGCAATCGTAGGAATGGGAACTGAATTAAATAAAGAACTTGCTAAGAACCTAAACATCAGCAATGAAGAGATTGAAAATGCTACCCCCAATGATGTTTTTGTTACCGCATTGACTGATGGAACAGTCGAATTAGAGACAATTACCCAAGCCGTAACTGACTTTTTAAATAAGAAGGATTCCGATGATGATAGCGATTATCATCCACCAACACTGAAGTCTGCGATCCAGCACCAACCAGATGCAAACTTAGTACTGATTTCTACCGCGGGTCAATATGCGACGGCCGAAGCGAGAACCGCTTTGGAGAATGATATCAACGTCATGATGTTCAGCGATAATGTCAGCATTGAAGATGAATTAGAGTTGAAGCAGATTGCTGTTGAAAAGGGTCTTCTGATGATGGGCCCTGACTGTGGAACAGCTGTAGTCAACAATATTCCACTTGCCTTTGCCAACGTGGTCAGAAAAGGCGACATCGGTATCGTCGGCGCTTCCGGTACAGGAACCCAAGAGATTACAGTCGTTATCGATAAACTTGGTGGCGGAATTACCCAGGCTTTAGGAACGGGCGGCCGCGACCTTAGCGAGGATATTGGCGGTCTCATGATGCTACAAGGTATCGAGGCCTTGAAGGCTGATCCGAATACAAAAGTATTGCTTCTCCTATCTAAACCACCTGCACCTGCCATTGCGAAGAAGATGCTTGAAGCAGTGAAAGGGATCGATAAGCCGGTCGTCGTTGACTTTATTGGCGGAGATCCAAAGATGGTAGAAGATGAGGGTGCAATTGCAGCGGTTTCTCTAGAGGATGCTGCCGCCAAGGCAGTTGCCCTATCTAAGGGAGAAGAAGTAAAGACCATCGATGGCTTTACTAAGTCCGAGGAAGAGATCGATAAAATCGTAAAGGCTGAGATTGAAAAGTTCGATGAGGACCAAAAGTATTTCCGTGGTTTCTTCAGTGGTGGTACCCTAGCCAGCGAAGCGGCTACCCTAGTTGGCCAAGAGCTGGGTCAAGTGAAATCCAATATTGCCAAGAAGGCAGAAGATAAGTTAAAGGACAACCAAGTCAGCGAGAAGAATACCGTTATTGACTTCGGTGAAGATGAGTTCACTGAGGGTCGTCCTCACCCAATGATCGACCCATCAACACGTGCTGAGCGGGTAATCAAAGAGACGGAAGATAATGAGTGGGCAGTCCTATTGATGGACTTTATGCTTGGCTACGGGTCAAACCCAGATCCTGTAGGGGCAATGATGCCTGCTATCAAGGAAGCACAAGAGAAGATGAAGGCAAAAGGCAAGCACCTATCGATCATTGGCTATGTCTGTGGAACCGAGAATGATCCTCAGGATCTGAAGGCTCAGGAAAAGGCGCTTGAAGAAGCTGGTGTCATCGTTATGCCAACGAATGCCCAAGCTGCAAGATTAGCGGCAAGAATCATGAAAGAAATCCAATAGGAGGGCGACATGGCAAATATTGAAAAGATTGAGAAACTGTTTAAGAATGACCTATCTGTTATCAACGTAGGAATCCGTTCCTTCCATGATGACTTCAAGGAGCAGGGTGTGAAATCCATCCACGTCAACTTCAAGCCACCTGTAGGTGGAAATAAGAAGTTAGCTTCACTCTTATCTAAACTCAGTTAGTTCTAGCTTAGTAGAAGCTTTAATTGTTGAATTGTGACTATTTAAAAATGGGAGGTTATGAATGAGCATCGCAGATAAAATTAACCAAGCGAATCAAGAAGCAGTCCAAAGATTGCTAGATGCCCAACCAACACTAGTTGGAGTAGGTACAGCAGGAGAGAACATTCCTGGTATGACAAAGAAGACTATCCTTCATGCAGGTCCTCCAGTGACTTGGGAGAAGATGTCAGGTCCACTTCGTGGCGCTGTTATGGGCGGACTGATTTACGAAGGTCTTGCTAAAGACGCAGAGGAAGCGGAGAAGGTAGCAGCTTCTGGAGAAATCACGTTTGATTCTTGCCACCACCATGATGCAGTCGGTCCAATGGCCGGTGTTGTCACTTACTCTATGCCAGTTTGGATTGTACAAAACAAGAAGTTTGGTAACTACGCTTACTGTACTTTAAACGAAGGCCTTGGTAAGGTACTCCGCTTTGGTGCTTATGAGCAGGAAGTTATCGATCGCTTGAACTGGATGCAAGAGGTTCTTGGACCTCTGATGAAAGAGACGCTTGAACTAGCTGGCGAGATTGACCTGAAGTCAATGACTGCTCAAACCCTACAGATGGGCGATGAGGGACACAACAGAAACACAGCCGGATCTTCACTATTAACCCGTAAGTTAGCACCATATATCCTAAAGACGAGCTTCTCTAAAGATGATCAGTTCGACGTCTTGAAGTTCTTAGAGGGCAACGACCACTTCTGGTTAAACCTAACGATGCCTGCTGCTAAGTGTGCAACAGCACCTATGGAAGGTATTGAATACTCTACGCTTGTTTACACCATGGCAAGAAATGGTACCGAGTTCGGTATTCGCGTAGCTGGTTTAGGTAGCCAATGGTTCACCGCTCCATCGGAGATTATCGATGGTCTATACTTCCCTGGTTACAGCGAAGCAGACGCTAACCCAGATATTGGTGACAGCTGCATTACAGAGACTTCCGGTATCGGTGGTTTCGCTATGGCGGCGGCTCTTCCTATCGTACAGTTCGTCGGTGGTAAGCCACAAGATGCCTTGAACTACTCAAAGCAAATGTATGAAATCACTGAGGCAGAGAATAACGTATACCGTATTCCTATTTTAGATTTCCGTGGAACAGCTACTGGTATTGATATCCGCAAGGTCCTTGAGACAGGTATCCGCCCAGTAATCAACACGGGTATTGCTCATAAAGACCCAGGCGTTGGCCAAGTTGGTGCAGGTATTGTTCACCCACCAATGAAGTGCTTCGAAGACGCTATCCAAGCTTTCGCAGAAGCGATTGACGCTGAGTAAAAGGGGTTTGGAGGAAAGCAAAATCAATTAATGGTTTTGCTTTTCCTCGGACCTTTATGGTTAGAAAAATTACTAAGGTTGGAAGTGAAGAATCCATCTTCACGTTAAATATATTTAGGAGGAACAAATGGACATTATTAAAGACTGGAACAAAGTAAAAATTTACGACCTAACTATCCCACTAAGTCACTTGACACCACCATGGCCTACATACGAACCACTCCAAATCAAATTCTTCAAGAGATTGGCTCCGAACGGCGCTAACGGACAACTGCTTACCACCTCTAACCACGTTGGTACTCACCTTGACGGTCCAATGCACTTCGATACAGCTGGCCGCGACATCGCTTCTTTGGAACTAGACAAGCTAGTTCATGAGGGCGTTGTAGTTGATATCTCTGATATCACTTCCGACTTCTCTATCTACACACCAGAAGATATCGAAGAGCGTGTAGAGGTTAAAGAAGGCGACATCCTAGTTATCAACACTGGTTACCACAAGTATGGTTGGGATCAACCAGAAGCTGATGAGAGAAGATACATGCTTCGTCACCCAGGCCCATCTATGGACTTCGTTGACTGGGCACGTGAGAAGAAATTACGCTACATCGCTGTAGACTGCGGTTCTGCTGATCACCCAATGAATACCAAGATTCGTGACTGGGAGCCAGGCGAAGCGAAGAAGTGTGATGAGACTCTTAAAGAGTTATACGGTAAGGGTTTGGATGAGCTCTATCCATGGCCCGATGTATACCAAGCAATGCACACCATGCTCTTCCCTAAACCATGGGAAATCATCCACATGGAATGCGTTGGTGGCGACATTGACCAATTATCCAACAAGCGTGTTATCCTAGGCTGCTTCCCACTGAAGTTCGAAGGCGGAGAATCTTCAATGGCAAGACTAGTAGCTTTTGACAACGCTGAATAATCCCAGTACTTACGAAATGTAGGACGGTATCCCAATAAGCTCTTTGCTCAAGAAGTGATCTTGCTAGAAGATACCACCTATCGGGAGAGGCTAGCGGCGAGTGCTGCTAGCCTTTTCGATTTCTAGCATTTTTTTTAGGTAAAATGCTGGAAATTGAATAAAACGACGCATTTGCTTTCTAAATGGAGAAAATGTAAATACATAGATAAGTCGCTAATGTGTAAGGAGGATTGTTATGACCAAAGTTGTAGTCGCTTTAGGCGGCAATGCACTCGAGGATAATTCGGGTGAGGCTACTGCAGAAAAGCAGTTGCAAGTTGTGAAACAAACAGTAGAACACTTGATTAAAATTGTAGAAGACGGCAATACGCTAGTAATTGCCCATGGAAATGGACCTCAGGTTGGCCGCATTCTTATTCAAAATGAGGTGGCTAGCGATGTAACGCCAGCTATGCCTTTCGATGTCTGTGGAGCAATGAGCCAGGGAATGATTGGTTACCATTTACAGCAGGCAATGGGTAATGCCTTGAGGAATAAGGGAATCGATAAGCCAGTATCTACCATATTAACGCAAGTGGTTGTGGATAGGAATGATCCCCGCTTCGATAATCCCACGAAACCTATTGGACCTTTCTACAGCGAGGATGAAGCAAGGAAGTTAGAAGAAGAGAAGGGCTATTCTATTGTCGAAGATTCTGGACGTGGATATCGCCGAGTCGTTGCTTCCCCTGAACCAAAGAGAATTGTTGAGCTACCGGTTATTCAATCGTTGATTGATCATCAGGCTATTGTTATTACCGTAGGTGGTGGTGGCATTCCCGTAATCGAAGAGGAAAGTGGACTAAAGGGAATCGCAGCTGTTATTGATAAGGATTATGCTTCGCAACGCTTAGCGGAAGATATTGATGCTGATCTTTTGGTGATGCTAACTGGTGTAGATAACGTAGCAATCAACTTTGGTACACCGGATCAGAAGAATCTGGAGCAGGTAAGCGTTGATGAAATGAAACAGTATATTACTGAAAACCACTTTGCACCAGGCTCTATGTTACCTAAGGTGGAAGCTGGCATACGTTTCGTAGAATCGAAACCTGGCCGAAAGGCAATTATTACCTCTTTAGAGGGGGCGACCAAGGCAATTAAAGGTGAAACAGGAACAATTATTTCTTAAAGATAACAAATTCTAACAAATCCCAACCTGATGTGTTTAGATGAATTAGCCTAGGGTAACAATGTAGTACGATAACAATAGGACTTCTGCAACAAGATGAATTAGGGAGTCCATTGTATAGAGCTATTTTTGAAGATGCATAGTTTACAATGATAAAAACTAGCGAACCTTAGGAGGAAATAATGGATTTAGTAAAAAATTGGGATAAAGTTAAAATGTACGACCTTACGCAAAACTTGAGTCACTTAACACCACCGTGGCCAACATACGAGCCACTTCAGATTAAGTTCTTTAAGAGATTGGCGCCAAACGGGGCTAATGGTCAGCTACTCACGACATCTAATCACGTAGGTACTCACTTGGATGGTCCGATGCACTTCGTAACATCTGGTAGAGACATCGCGTCACTAGAGTTGGATAAGTTGATTCACCCCGGTGTAATCGTTGACTTGTCGGACATCACATCAGACTTTAGCATCTACACTCCTGAAGACATTGAGGAGAGAGTGGAAGTTAAAGAAGGCGATATCTTGATTATCAACACTGGTTACCACAAGTACGGCTGGGATCAACCAGAGGCTGATGAGAGAAGATATATGCTACGCCACCCAGGACCATCGATGAGCTTTATTGACTGGGCGAAGGAAAAGAAGATTCGCTGGTTAGGTATCGATGCGGGTTCTATGGACCACCCAATGAATACAAAAATCAGAGATTGGGAGCCGGGTGAAGCGAAAATAGCTGATGAGACGCTGCAAGAACTGTATGGTAAGAGTTTGGATGAACTGTATCCATGGCCCGATGTATATCAGGCAACTCACACAATGCTCTTCCCAGAACCATGGGAGATCATCCACGCAGAAAACGTCGGCGGAGAGATCGATAAGTTATCGAATAAGCGAGTTCTGATTGGTGTATTCCCACTGAAGTTTGAGGGTGGCGAATCGTCGATGGCAAGAATCGTAGCTTTCGATACTGAAGGCGGCGAAGAAGAATAATCATTTAGATTACGCCTCGACAGCTAATTAGAAACTAGTTTTGCAAGAGGGATCAAGTGAAAGCTTGGTCCTTTTTGTTTGGCTATTTTGGTAGGGCGGGGGCCATAGCTAGGGTATACATCGATTACATAATAAATTTGAAATACATAAGGAAGTAAAATGATAGAACAAATCAAAGGCAACTTTGTAAAAAAGAATGCCCTCACCAGAACACTAAAGATGATTCTCGGCATCCTGATTTCTACCGTGGGCACGGCCATCTTTTTGCATTTGGATTGGGGAAGCTCGCCCATATCGACCGGCGCCCAAGGTCTTTCCGTAGCAACAGGAATCAGTCTCGGCCAAGCCAACGCCGCCTTAAACGTGGTGTCCTTGGCCATCATCCTCTTAACCGTGCCGGGCTTAATCGGCATGGGGACCATCCTTGCGCCAGCGGTGTTCAGCCTCAGCATAGATGCCCAAATGGATCTGTTCAGCCACCTGCAGATACCCGAGATGGACCTGCCTATGAAAGTGGTCATGTTGCTGGTAGCCTCTCTACTATCGGGCATAGGAACGGGTTACTACGTCGCCCAAGATTATGGAACGGGGGCCATAGACGGACTTACCATCATGCTGAACCGCAAATTCGATGTCCCAATCGTCTATGGTAGATGGGCTCTGGACGGTTTTCAAGTCCTCATAGGTGCCCTTCTTGGAGCGGCATGGGGAGTAGGCACCATCGCCTCCTTAATTCTGGTTAGCCCGGTCATGAACTTCGTCATCCAGCACGTGAAGTCGGATTATGGGGATAGGGTAGAAAAGCCGAAAAGACCGGCAACAGAAAGATTAGCAGACGACGGAGAACACAATCTTCCGACGTCAAAAAGCTCGCCAGAGTAACCAAAAAAAGCTAAGCCATGGTCCTAGGCTTAGCTTCTGTTTGTTTTCGCTTTTTGACTAAGGTCCTTAAAGTAGGACTTGGTGAAGTCTCGGAAGAGAATCGAGGCTGTAGAGATATAGCTAGACTTTTGATAGCGTAAATTGATGTAGCGTTTGCACTTTGGGTCGGAGATTTTCTTTAACACCACATTCTCGGAAGCCACATCGTTCCACGTCACGGCAGGTATGAAGGCCGCGCCCAAACCGACAGAAATCAGTTCCCGGGTCATCTCCGGGCTGTCGCATTCGAAGACGACATGGGGAGTGAAACCAGCTAGCTTACAATACTGATCGGTTAATTCCCGGAGGCCCTTCCCCTTAGGTAGACAGATGAAATCCAGGTGAGAAACATCCCAGAGTTTAATCTCCGTCTTTGACGCCAGGGGGTGACTGCTAGGCAAAGCCAACAGAATGTCTTCCTCCAGTAAAGTCAGCCCATTTTCAATCGTATTTGGGGTAGAAGAGGAATCAATGATGATGTCGGCATCCCGGGGCGACGCATCGATATCTTCCTGCTTTATCTTCAAACCAATGCTAGGATACTTATGGTTAAATTGCTTGATTAGATCAGGCAAAACTTTAGAGGCGGCATAGAGGGATAGTTTCACGCTATGGCTCTCTTGGCCGCTTTGATTCTTCAGTTCCTTTTCCATGCTGTCGACCTCATCCAAAATGATGTTGACGTGGCGAAGGACGATTGCCCCATACTGGTTGAGGGTCATCTGCCGGTTGGCTCGATCGAAGAGTTCTACGCCGAGTTCTTCCTCTAATTTGGCGATTGACCGGCTCAGCGCAGGTTGGGCCATGTGGAGTTGCTTAGCCGCCTTGGTCAGGTGCTCAGATTCGGCAACTTTTTTAAATCTTTCGAGTAAGATGATATCCATAAGAGCTCCTATCTACTATAATGGTCATAAGGAATCGTTTGCCGTTAATGTAAACTTCACTTCCATTCTATCTGATATGGAAGGATAGATAAACAGATTTAAAGATTATTGGATAAATACATAACATAAAATGCATGATTAGGGAAGAAGGGGAGGCATCATGAAACGAGCAATTATTTTTGGAGCCGGTCAAGCCGGCCGTATGGTTCGACAATGGTTGAAGGCAAACGTCCAATTGGTTGCTTATGCAGATAACGACTTGGACAAGCAGAGGAATGGTTTCGATGGGCTTCCCGTTTATGCGGCAAGGCGTGCAGTCGATGAGAATGTGGATGTGATCATCATCGCCACCCTCAACGACGAGGCAATTTTGGCCATCCGCAAGTCCCTATTTACCTTGGGTTACGACGGTGAGATTCGAGACCTTAAACAATACAAGTTCGACTATGACCTACGATTGGGTACCATCCGTCTGATTATCGAGGAGATTAAGAAACGGGATTTGGAGGGAGACATCGCAGAACTTGGTGTCTACAAAGGCGACTTAGCTGTTCAGTTAAACTCGCAATTTCCCGACCGCACCCTCCACCTTTTCGATACCTTCAAAGGCTTCGACGCCAGAGACATGGAGGCCGAAGAGGACTACAATCCGACCATCAAGCAATACCAAGACTTTTCAGGCACCAGCCTCGAAGAGGTCAGGGCTAGGATGCCTCATCCGGACAAGGTATTGTTTTATCCCGGCTTCTTCCCGGATACGCTACCGAAACACGAACTGGAGTTTGCCCTTGTCAGTCTCGACGTTGACTTATACCAGCCAACTTATGAGGGCTTACGTTATTTTTATCCCCGGATGGTACAAGGGGGCGTGATTGTCATCGATGACTACAACAGCATGCAATACGAGGGCGTGAAACAAGCCGTCGATGCCTACTGCAAGGAGATGGAAATTATGGTCCTTCCCCTCGTGGATATTCACGGCGCATGCGTCATCGTAAAGAACTAAGATCGGAAACCAAATTGATAAAGAAGATATATCTGGTGCGCCATGGCCATGTTGCCTTTGAAGACAACATCACCCGGTGCATCGGCCGAACGGACTTGCCCTTGAGCGGGGCCGGTATAGAAGAAGCAGAAACGCTGAATAAATATTTCGAAGATCTGGAGCTAACGCGAGTTTTCTCCAGCCCTTTGTTGCGGGCAAAGGAGACGGCTGAAATTATTGGGGGAACCAATAGTACGCTTGAAATTATCGATGACCTCCAAGAGATGGACATGGGCGCTTGGGAAAACCAACCTTTAAAGTCCATCAAGAAGGACCTGACCACCGAGCCCGAAGGTGGGGAGACCAGAGTTCAAGCTTTAAGTCGGATGAAGAGGGCCATGAACCAAGTAGCTCAAACATACGGCGAGGAAGCTTGTGTCGTTGTCAGCCATGCTTCCATGATTACTACCTTTATCGCAGACCTTCTTGGAATTCCCTTGGAAATATCCCGAAGCTTACCCCAAAGCTACGGGAGTGTCAGTGAACTGGTTTGGGACGGGTCGAAATTCTTGGTCAAATCAGTTGGTCAGATGCCGGAGAAATTCCCATCTTTAGCTAAGGTGGAAAAGATCGCTAAACACTATGGGATGCCGGAGAATGTTTACCGCCATGGCCAGGCAGTTGCTGAACTGGCTGTTTTGATCGGACTTAAAATAAATAGTTTCACGGAGGCGGAGGGAAGCAAAGCTGCTATCGATAGCGACCTCTTACAAGCTGCCGCCATCCTCCACGATATTGCCAAAGGTAGCAAATTTCACGTCGAAGACGGAGCCAATATTCTGAGGAGAGAAGGCTACCCTGCGGTTGCCCTCTTAATTGAAGCCCAAGATAACTTACGGGACCCGCTGACCTTAAACGAAGAAGCACTACTCTTTTATGCGGATAAGAGAATCATGCATGACCGTTTGGTCGATATTGAGGAGCGATTCGCTGGAGCGAAAGCAAAGATCGAAGCCGATGGATCCGCGAGAGCTGCTCTTGAAGGCTATTATCGCCGGCTGAGGGCGGCCTATATCGTCCACCAGATGATCGAAAATCGACTGGGTCCAGAAGCATTGAGACAAATCGATACGGACCTAGAGGAAAGGAGCGATGGATGAAGCAAGCCGCAATGATATTGGCCGCTGGCCTGTCCAGCCGAATGGGGGACTTCAAGCCCCTCCTGCCTTTCCAAGGGAAGCCGGCTATTCAATACCTGATTGATAAGTTTCAAGAGGCGGAGATTGACGAAGTTATCGTCGTGGTGGGGCACAGGGCAGAAGAAATCCAAGCCCTATTTGACGGAAATCCTCGGATCCACTTCATCAATAATGAGAATTATGCCCAAACGGAGATGATGGATTCGGCTAAATTAGGTATTGCTGAAGCAGTCCGCTTAGGTTATGATGCTATCCTATTCTCGCCCGTCGACTTGCCATTAATTGATGTGGAAACCATAGGTCTAGTCGCCAAAGATGAGGCAGAGATCGTCTTTCCGATCAATGAAGGGAAACAGGGCCACCCGGTTCGGATTGGAGCAACGGTTTTTGAGTCGCTGTTGTCTTACCATGGCCCCCAAGGGATGAAAGGGGCACTTGCCCAGCATCCCGATAAAGTAAAATTCATCGAGGTCGCCAATCCCTATATTTACAAGGATATGGACACCATCGACGAGTATAAAGATCTTCGCCAAGCAGCTGAAGAAGATTAACCACTATTACATAAGGAGACCAAAACATGACGTTAAAAAATACCATGGATGACTATTCACTGATTACCAGAAAGATTGTATTACCAGCCCATTTGAACCATCATGACACGTTATTTGCGCCACAGATGGCCTATTGGCACGTGGAGGCGAGCTTCCTTTGCATGTGCAGAATCGTAAAGAAGCCCAGCCAAGTTTTCTGCCTGAAGGTATTGGATTTCTTGATGACCAAGCCCATTCAACCGGGGGAGATGGTTGAGCTAAGGTGCCAGCTGGTCAAGGTTGGTCGAACAAGCGCGATTATTTATACGGATGTGGTTAGTCTGTCTACGGGCGAAACAGCAGCCCATGGTGGAGTGAAGTTCGTTACAGCGGAGAATGGTGAATCTATTGCGCATGGTATTGAATTACCGGAAACTGACGATGAGGATATCTTGAAGATTCGGGAACAATTCGCCGATTTATAATGGTATAGGAAAAGATGGAGGGGCCGGTCAACGCTTAGCGTTGATCAGCCCCTCTCTTGTTATATCGTTAAGATTTTCGTTGGGCAGCTAGAAGATCAACCCCGCTGTCCGCGACATTCTCAATCAGCACCTGGCCAAAGGTTACAGGAAGGTCCACTTGCAGGTCTTCTAGTACACGCTCAAATTCTTGAACTAGGTCCGGACCAACTTCTGTTGAACTCTTCACTTTTATCTTCTCCTCAGGCTTGTCCGCTAGGCTGGCGAAGCCTTGAAAGACTTCCTGGTATGTAGAGGCGTTGTCGTGAGCATAGCGAATGCCATAGGAACAGGAGTTTCCATCCACATCGCTGATTTTATAATCGTCGCCGTAGGTGACGGTCAGCCGGCAGTGGTTCACACAGTTTTCGCATACCATTTTTTTCGTGAGCATAGGCGGTCCTTTCTTGGAACGACAGCCGTCGTTCGATAACCATTTTTATACGAATTATTTACCAATGTTTTCTTTGCTTTACTAGTACCCATTCTCTGTTTGCTGCGAGGCGGAATAACCATCAAACATCTTGGAAATATCTCCAAAAATATAACCTGTAGGACTAGTTTATCTATAAGAAAATTCATAACAAATTCGGCATGAACAACTTCTACATTATATATTAGACGGCATAATAAGCCCCGTGGTATCATGAACATAAGTTAACAGGCTTATTTATCGAACTCAACCGAAAATTGTAGTCAATAAGTGTGTTGAAAAAATTCGGGAAAATAATCTAGGTTCTGACGAAAGGAGCAAGCATGAACTGGAAAACACAAGCAGAAGAGAAGAGAAAACGTTTGGAACAGGTTCAAGATTTGGTGGATGGGAAAGTCGTCAAAGCGGACTCCATTGTTCCCTTATTGGAGG
This sequence comes from uncultured Peptoniphilaceae bacterium, assembly GCA_964394795.1. Lineage (GTDB taxonomy): Bacteria > Bacillota > Clostridia > Tissierellales > Peptoniphilaceae > CAYFUF01. Next base: position 104,163 of record CAYMYX010000001.1, on the reverse strand, counting down.
GGGTAATTCAACCCGGAGATAAGGTCGTGTTGGAAGGCTGCAACCAAAAGCAAGCAACGTACTTAGCGAAGGCACTTGTCCAGGTGGATAGCGACAAGGTCAACAACCTCAACATGATTATTTCATCTGTTTCCTTGGATGAGCATCTTGACCTTTATGACAAGGGGATTGCATCGGAGCTCAATTTTGCTTTCTCCGGCAAGCAAGCAAAGCGCTTAACGGAAATGATACAAAACAAGGAAATCAAAATCGGTGCTATCCATACCTATTTGGAAATGTACGGACGACTCTTCGTTGATCTAGTGCCTAACGTGTGTCTCTTAGCAGCGACCAAAGCTGACAGTCAGGGCAACCTCTACACCGGTTACAATACCGAAGATACCCCCATGCTTGCTGAGGCTGGCGCTTTCAAGAATGGTATCGTTATTGCCCAAGTTGATGAAATCGTCGAAGATGGTAGCCTACCTCGAGTTGATATCCCCGGCGACTGGATCGACTTCATCGTTCCTTCCGAAGAAAAGCTATACTTCGAGCCTCTGTTTACCAGAGATCCACAAAAGATTAAAGACGAACATATCCTGATGGCCATGATGGTTATCAAAGGCATTTATGCTAAACACCAAGTGACTTCCTTGAACCATGGTGTTGGTTACAACGGAGCGGCTATTGAACTTCTGTTACCAACCTACGGCGAGCAGTTGGGCCTTAAAGGCAAGATCTGTAGCGAATGGGTCCTAAATCCACATCCTACTCTTATCCCGGCTATCGAAGCAGGCTGGGTCAACACCATCTATTCCTTTGGTGGAGAGCTTGGTATGGATGAGTACTGCAAGGAAAGATCGGACATCTTCTTCACGGGTCCAGACGGATCGTTGAGGTCAAATCGGGCCATCGCCCAGACAGCAGGCCTCTATGGCATCGACCTCTTCCTAGGTGGCACGTTACAAGTCGACTATTATGGCAACTCTTCCACCGTTACGACGACCCGTCTGAGTGGATTCGGCGGAGCGCCTAATATGGGGAACATGGCCAGTGGTCGTCGCCATACTACACCGGCTTGGAATGACATGAGACCACAGGACGGGTCCCTGATTTCCGGTAAGAAACTGGTTGTCCAAATGGTCATGAGCCAAACTCGTTTCGGGTCTAGCTTTGTTGAAGAATTGGATGCGGTCAAGATTGGTAAAGAAGCCGGCATGGATGCCCCACCGGTCATGATCTACGGAGAAGACATCACCCACATGGTTACTGAGCAAGGTATTGCTTACCTCTATCAAGCGAAGGATAGGGAAGAGAGAAAGACGATGCTAGCAGCCGTCGCCCAAGGTACGGACTTTGGTGACACGATTACGCTGGAGGAAATTGACGCCCTCCGCAAGGCAGGTAAAGTCGCTTACCCTGAGGATTTGGAGATTTCGGCTGAAGAAGCCACAAGAGACCTTCTAGCAGCTCAGAGTTTGGAAGAGATCGCTGAAATTTCAGGCGGCTTATATAAGATACCGGACAGTTTTAAAGCCGAAGGAGGCAATTAGTATGGCAGGAGACAAGATTAACCAACTCATTGAATTGAAAGAGAAACTCAAGCTGGGCGGCGGGGAGAAGGCCATCCAAAAGCAACACGAACGTGGCAAGCAAACCGCCCGTGAGCGTCTGCTCATGCTGTTTGATCCAGAGTCCTTTGTCGAAATTGGCCTCTTTGTCAAACACCACAACACGAACTTTGGTATGGCCGAAAAGGAAATCCCAGGCGACGGTGTCGTCACGGGATATGGCTCAATCAATGGTCGTTTAACTTTCGCAGCTGCTCAGGACTTTACCGTATCCGGTGGATCGCTGGGTGAGATGCATGCCGCTAAGATTGCTGCTATGCAGGAGAAGGCAATGGAAGTTGGCGCCCCCGTTATCTGCATCAACGACTCAGGCGGAGCCCGCATTCAAGAAGGCGTCAACGCCCTAGCAGGTTACGGCCGCATCTTCTACAACAATACCAAAGCATCGGGTGTCATCCCTCAGATTTCTATCATTATGGGGCCTTGCGCCGGCGGCGCCGTCTATTCACCGGCGCTCACCGACTTCATCTTCATGGTGGAGAACACAGGACAAATGTACATTACCGGACCTCAGGTTATTAAAGCGGTTACGGGCGAAGATGTATCTGCCGAATCACTGGGTGGAGCGATGACCCACAATGAGAAGAGCGGGGTTGCCCACTTTGCGGCAGTTAGCGAAGAGGAATGCTTCAACCAAGTTCGGACGCTCTTAAGCTTCCTCCCACAAAACAACATGGATTCCGTTCCTGTGAAAGAAACTGCAGACGACTCCAATCGTCGCGATACCTTCCTGGACACGATCATTCCTGAGAATCCTTCCAAAGCTTACGATATGAAGGAAATTGTCCAGAACCTAGCCGACGACGGTGACTTCTTCGAATACCAAGAGCACTTCGCCAAGAACATTATGACCGGTTTCATTCGGATGGCCGGTAAAACGGTAGGTGTCATTGCTAGCCAACCACGCTTCCGTGCAGGTTGCTTGGACATTGACTCCTCTGACAAGGCAGCTCGTTTCATACGTACCTGCGACTCCTTCAATATTCCGCTATTAACTATTGAAGATGTACCGGGCTTCTTACCGGGAACTGAGCAAGAGTTTGGCGGTATCATCCGCCACGGCGCAAAACTGCTTTACGCTTACAGCGAAGCAACCGTGCCCAAGATTACCCTGATTGTCCGCAAAGCCTATGGTGGCGCCTACATCGGTATGTGCTCGAAGCACCTTGGTGCTGATGTGGTGTTCGCATGGCCCCAAGCAGAAATTGCGGTAATGGGCGCCAGCGGCGCAGCTAATATCATCTTCCGCAAAGAGATCGATGGGGCAGAAGACCCTCAAGCGGAGCGGAAGAAGATGATTGATGACTACAATGAACAGATGATGAATCCTTACGTAGCGGCAGCTTCCGGTTTCGTCGATGACGTAATCGTTCCTAGGGATACCCGTCCACTCATTATCAGCGCTTTACAAATGCTGGAAGGCAAACGAGTAGACTCTCCGAAGAAGAAGCACGGGAATATTCCGCTGTAAAGGAGGCAGAGCATGTTTGGAAGTGAAATAACTTTTGATGAATCGATATTTATCACCATTTTTAGCATCCTTACCGTATTTGTTGTCTTAGCTTGTTTGGTTTTCTTGATTCAACTAACCGCTAAGGTCATGAATCGAAAGAAGGAAGAGAAGACGGAAGAAGTTGCAGAATCAACCCAGGAAGTTCAAGACAGCAGTGCCACGCTTATTAGCAGTGAAGCGGAAGACGAGGATATGGCCCCCATAAGTGTCCTCCTCACCGCAGCGGTAGCAGCTCATCGCTCAAATGATAAGGCAAGTGCAGATTTCGTCGTTCGCAAGTTCCGTCAAGTGACGAACAACGAAACCCCATGGATTTTAGCATCAAGGAATATGAAATAGGAGGAGTTATCATGAGTATCAAAAATTATCGTATTAAAGTAAACGGGAAAGAGTACGAAGTTGAAGTGGAAGAGTTAGGAACGGAAGAACAAAGTAGCCAACCTCAACAAGCAGCTCCAGCACCACAACAAGCACCAAAGCAAGCTCCAACCCCAACGCCGGCTCCTGCAGCTCAAGCAAGCCCAGCGCCAAAAGCAAATGCAGAGCCTCAAGCAGGGGAAGAGCAAGTCTTAGCACCTCTTCAAGGCAATGTCATCGATGTCCGCGTAAGACCTGGACAGAAGCTTAAAGCCGGTGAAGAACTCGTCATCATCGAAGCCATGAAGATGGAAAATGAAGTAGTAGCACCTAGGGATTGTGAAATTGTATCCGTACACGTAAATAGGGGAGATGCAGTCTCTTCTGGTAATCTGCTAGTCGTTATCAAATAAGGGGGTAAGATGTTAGATTTTCTACAGAGTTTTTGGTCGAGCACAGGCTTCGCCGCCTTGTTTCAACCAACGACTGAACTCTTCGGAATGATGGTTCCGGGTGAGCTGATTATGATTGTCATTTCCTTGATTTTGCTCTACTTAGCCATCGTAAAGGGATTCGAGCCTTACCTACTTACACCGATCGCATTCGGTATCCTATTGGCAAATCTGCCATTAACTGGTCTGATGACCCCACCAACTGAGGCAGCCAATGGCGGACTTCTGTGGTACCTCTACCAAGGCGTATCTTTAGGTATCTATCCTCCACTAATCTTCCTCTGTATCGGGGCAGGGACCGACTTTGGCCCGCTGATTGCTAATCCCGTGAGCTTGCTCTTAGGGGCAGCTGCTCAAATCGGTATTTTCTTCACCTTTATTGGGGCTATCCTCATTGGATTTACCGGTGCTGAAGCAGCTTCCATCGGTATCATCGGTGGTGCAGACGGACCAACAGCTCTCTACCTCACCAGTCAGCTGTCACCACATTTACTTGGGGCAATCGCCATAGCGGCTTACTCGTATATGGCCCTCGTTCCAGTTATCCAACCGCCCATCATTCGGGCGTTGACGACCAAGGAAGAGCGCCAAGTTAAAATGGAACAGTTAAGGCCGGTCAGCAAGACGGAAAAGATTCTTTTTCCAATCATTGTTACCATCTTCGTCGTTTTACTACTACCTAGTTCCGGTTCGCTCATTGGAATGCTGATGATGGGTAACCTGCTGAAGGAAACGGGTTTGGTTCCTCGTCTCGTTGAAATGTTAGACAAGTCCCTCATGTACATGGTTTCCCTCTTCCTTGGAACTACCGTCGGTGCAACCGCATCGGCCCAGAACTTCCTCAGAACGGAAACTTTGCAGATTCTGTTGCTAGGCGTTATTGCCTTTGCGGTAGGAACTGCTTGCGGCGTCCTCTTGGGCAAGCTCTTCTACAAGTTGACCAAGGGTAAGATCAATCCAATGATTGGTGCGGCAGGCGTTTCTGCAGTACCGATGGCAGCTCGCGTCGTCCAAAAGGAAGGGCAAAAGTACAATCCTTCAAACTTCCTCCTCATGCATGCCATGGGCCCCAACGTCGCAGGCGTTATCGGGTCGGCAGTAGCGGCAGGAATGTTGCTCCTCTTCTTCTCGTAAGAGACGAATACAATTCATTAAACAGAAAGTGCAGGCCGGAATATGGCCTGTACTTTTTTTCTTGATTTATGTCGGCTCATTGATAGATTGGTAACCCTTTCAACGCAACGCCTACCTAGGACTAGCCGTGCTTTCTATGATAAAATAAGACCGATGAGTTAATTTAGATTGGGGAAGACAATGAATCAATTCGTTCACCTACATTTACATACCGAGTACAGCTTGTTGGACGGATTCTGCCGGATTGACGCCTTGATGGACCAAGTGCAAGAACAAGGCATGGAGGCGGTGGCCATGACCGACCACGGCAACATGTTCGGCACCATCCAATTCTATAAAGCAGCCAAGGCAAGGGGCATCAAGCCAATTATCGGTAGCGAAATTTATGTGGCAGAGGACCGGTTCGATCGGAACGATCGGACGCGCTACCACCTTATCTTACTGGCGGAAAACGACGTGGGTTACCACAATCTCATGAAGATTGTGTCGGAAGGTTACGTTAACGGCTTCTATTACAAGCCCAGGGTAGATAAGGACTTTTTGCGTGCCCACAGCGAGGGCATCATCTGCCTGTCTGCCTGCTTAGCCGGAGAAGTTGCGCGCCGAGCCGTCGACAGCGACTACGAGACCGCCAAGGAAACCGCGCTTATCTATCGAGATATCTTTGGCCAAGACAATTTTTACCTCGAGATCCAGGACCACGACATCCGAGAGGAACGGAAAGTCCAAAAAGTTTTTGCCCAAATCAGCGAGGAGACGGGGATAGGCCTTGTGGCCACCAACGATGTCCACTACACCAAGCAGGAAGACGCTGAAGCCCACGATATCCTCCTCTGTATTCAGACCGGCAAGACCTTACAGGAAGAAGATCGGATGAGGTTTCCTTCCAACAACTTTTACTTGAAATCCCATGAGGAGATGGACGACCTCTTTTCCCGCTATCCTGAAGCGATAGAGAATACAGCGAGAATTGCGGAGAGGTGCAATGTAGAGATTGCCTTCCACCAGCTCCACCTTCCTCATTTTGATATTCCCACTGATGAAAGCAACATCGAATACTTCGAACGCCTGGTTATGGATGGAATCGATGAACGCTATACAACGACCGATAATAAGGCAAACCGACTGGAAGAGGCGAGGGAAAGGGCCCTCCACGAAATGGGCGTCATAAAGTCCATGGGTTACGTGGACTACTTCCTCATCGTTTACGACTTCGTCCGCTTTGCCGAGCAGAACGACATCCCAGTTGGCCCCGGAAGAGGATCGGCTGCAGGTTCCATCGTCTCTTACGCTTTGGGCATCACCGGAATTGATCCCTTGGAGTATGGCCTTCTATTTGAGCGCTTCCTCAACCCTGACCGGGTCTCCATGCCGGATATCGACATCGACTTCTGCTACGAGCGTAGGGATGAGGTCATCGACTACGTGAACAAGAAGTATGGCCAGGAGAAGGTAGCTCAGATCGTTACCTTCGGTACCATGGCAGCGAAGAATGCCATTCGGGATGTTGGTCGAGTTCTGGATATCCCGCTCTCTAAGGTCGACCAGGTGGCCAAGGCCGTACCTTTCCGACTGAATATTACCTTGGATTCTGCGTTGGAAACCGACGCGGACTTCCGCCAACTTTACGAATTCAACGATGAGAACCGAAAGCTCATCGACTTAGCCCGCCAAGTGGAAGGCATGCCCCGGCACACTTCCACCCACGCAGCCGGCGTTCTGATTGCCGGTGAGCCCGTCGACCACTTGGTCCCCCTATCTCGCAGCGGGGACCAGATTACGACCCAATTCAACATGAACGAGTTGGAGGAACTTGGCCTCCTTAAGATGGACTTCCTGGGCCTTCGAAACCTGACGGTTATCAAAGATGCCATCGATATGATAGAAGAAATTCATGGCATTCGCATTGAAGTCGACGAAATCGACACCAATGACCCGGGGGCAATGACCCTTTTCCATAACGCTGATACCATCGGCATCTTCCAGTTTGAGTCCAACGGAATGCGCAGCTTCTTAAGGGAGCTGAAGCCCACTAAGTTTGACGACTTAGTCGCTGCCAACGCCTTGTTCCGGCCGGGCCCCATGGACCAAATTCCCACTTATGTTCGTGCCCGCCATAACCCAGCGGAGGTCAGTTACCTCCATCCCAAACTGGAACCTATTCTCAAGAACACCTACGGGGTCATTGTCTACCAAGAGCAGGTAATGATGATTGTCCAGCAGCTGGCCGGCTACTCCTTAGGCGAGGCGGATAATCTAAGACGGGCCATGTCCAAGAAAAAAATGGACGTCATGGAAGAAAATAGGGCTTACTTTATCTATGGGAAAACAGCATCCAATGGTGACCGAGAGATCGAAGGTTGTTTGGCTAACGGGGTTCCTGAAAAGATCGCTAGCCAAATTTTCGACCAGATGATCGAGTTTGCTAAGTATGCCTTCAATAAGTCCCACTCCGTTGCCTACGCTTATGTGGCGATGGAGACTGCGATTTTAAAATACTATTATCCCTGCGAATACTTCGCGGCCCTCCTTTCCTCGATCATGGGGGAATCCTCCAAGATTGCCCTCTACAGCCAAGAAGCTAAGCGAATGGGGATCCCCATTTTGCCGCCTAGTGTAAACCACAGCCAAGGTAAGTTTACGGTAGAAAACAATAAGATACGCTATGGACTGTCCGCTGTGAAGAACGTAGGAACGGCCATCGTTCAAGCCACCATCGAAGCAAGAGAGTTAGGTGGCGACTTCACTAGCTTGGATGACTATATCCGCCGAATTTTGGCAGTCAATAAAGCAAGCGTCAACCGGAAAGCGGTAGAATCCCTCATTAAAGCCGGTGCCTTGGACTCCTTCGGCCTTCACCGTTCTCAGTTAATGGTGGACATGGAGATGTCCATCGATTCCGTCCAACACACCAGAAGAAATAACGTGGACGGACAAACCTCCATGTTTGACCTGATGGAGACGCCTCAAACCAGAGAAGTGCAGCAAATCAACGAGTATCGAAAGTCTCAGTTTTTGGCCTATGAGAAAGAAGTATTGGGTATCTACTTGACGGACCATCCCTTCTCCCCTTACGAAGACAGGGTGAAGTCCAAGATTAATTTCTCTGTGAAAAATATCATTGCTGAAGATAACATGGAGATATTAGACGGGAAGCGGGTCTCTATGGGCGGTATCATTCGTAACCGCAGAGACCTCTTGACCAAAAAAAACCAAAAGATGTGTTTCCTGGAAATTGAAGATACCTTTGGGCTGATTGAAGCTGTTGTCTTCCCCAACACTTATGAGGAGGCGAGGAGTTTTCTCAATATCGACCAGCCGATCCTTATCGAAGGCACACTGCAAGTCGATGCCAATGAAGAAGTGAAGATCTTGGCTAACCACATTGCAGATATTGAGGCCATGGCCAGCCAAACCCTCTTCTTGCAAATGAGTTCCGAGGACAAGGAAACCTACGAAGCCATGAAGAAGGTCCTCTTAGACCACCGGGGAAATGTCCCGATCATCATCTACTTCCGGGACCGGAAGAGGTCAGTCAATATGGATGCCAAGTATAATGTGGAGGCATCACCCTCACTCCTGCGGGAGATGCAAGGGGTTCTGGGACAGGCAAATGTGGTCTTGAAAGAATAATTGAGTTTTTTATCAAATTTTAACGATTTTCGTTATACTATACTTGGATTTTAGGATATGGAGGTGCCAATGACAACAATAGGAATCTTAACCTCAGGTGGGGACGCACCCGGAATGAACGCCACCATTCGAGCTATCGCCCGAACGGCCTTCGATAAAGGTATGCGAGTCAAAGGGATTCGCTTTGGCTACGATGGCTTAATGGGTGGCGACATCTATGAAATGAACGTCTCCAGCGTTGCAGATATTATACAAAAGGGCGGCACCATGCTTGGGTCAGCCCGCAGTGAAGAATTCAGAACCTTAGAAGGCCAAGAAAAGGCCGTACAGATATTACGACAATTCGGAATCGACAGCTTGGTGGTTATGGGCGGAGACGGCTCCATGATGGGGGCAGCGGCCTTAGCTAAGCTAGGTATCAATACAGTTTGCATCCCTTGCACCATCGACAATGATATGGGTTACACGGATTATTCCATCGGCTTCCACACCGCTGTGGAGACCGTCATCGAATCGATCGGCAAATTGAGAGACACTTCAAGCTCTCACGGCCGTGCTAATCTGATTGAAGTTATGGGTAGGAGTTGTGGCGACATTGCCCTCTACTCCGGTATCGCCGGAGGGGCAGAGAGCATTATCATCCCCGAGCACGAGTATTCCATCGATGAAGTGATCGAGCGAATCGAGCGGGGTAGAAAACGTGGCAAGCGACATCACATTATCGTCGTTGCGGAAGGCGTAGGCGAACCCTACCAGATGAAGGAAGATATTCAACGCAGAACAGGCGTCGATACCCGAATCACCATTTTGGGTCACGTCCAACGTGGCGGCAGCCCAAGCCTTACTGATGCAAGACTAGGATGTGAGATGGGTTACAAGGCCGTCGAACTTCTAGACAAGGGAACCTCCTCAGTAGCGATTGGCGTCAAGGGGAATCAACTCTTTACCATGCCTATTGCTGAAGCGGTCAATGTCAAACACGTCTTGAACGAAGAACTCTACGAGATGGCAAAAGTATTATCAAGTTAGGAAGGTAGCAATGAAAAAAACCAAAATTGTATGTACAATTGGACCGGCTTCCGAGTCGGAAATGGTCTTAGAAAATTTAATCCATGAAGGAATGAATGTTGCCCGACTTAACTTCTCCCATGGTTCCCATGAAGAGCACAAAGAAAAGATTACAACAATCAAAAATGTAAGAGCGAAGACCAATGTGCCCATCGGTATCGCTCTGGACACCAAAGGACCGGAGATTCGCCTTGGCACTTTCGTCGATGAACGAGTCAACATCGAGCGAGGGGACCACATTACCTTCACCACCAGACAGGTTGAAGGAACGAAAGATATCGTCAGCATTTCCTATGAGGGTTTACCAGGCGATGTCAATCCAGGTTCTCGCATCCTCATCGACGACGGTCTAGTCGAGTTTGTGGTTGAGTCCATCGAAGGAACAGAGATTCACGCAGTAGCCCAAAACTATGGTGAGATCTCCAACCGAAAAGGCGTCAACTTGCCATCCACCGATGTCAAGTTGCCCGCCATCACAGATAGTGATAGGGAAGATATTCTCTTTGGCATTGAGCAAGAGGTAGACTTTATCTTTGCTTCCTTCATTCGAAGCAAGGCGGACGTTTTAGAAATTCGAAAGATCCTCGAAGAAAACGGCGGAGAAGATATCCATATCTACTCCAAGATTGAGAGCGAGCAGGGTGTACGAAACCTTCGTGAAATTTTAGAAGTATCCGACGGCGTCATGGTCGCCCGTGGTGACCTTGGTGTGGAAATTCCAACTCAAGAAGTTCCTATTGTACAAAAGAATATGATTCGGATGGCTAACGAAATGGGCAAGCCCGTCATCACGGCAACCCAGATGTTGGACTCCATGCAGAGAAACCCGAGACCAACCAGAGCGGAAGTTAACGACGTCGCCAATGCCATCCTAGATGGCAGCGATGCAGTCATGCTTTCCGGCGAAACCGCTGCAGGTAAGTATCCTGTGGAGTCGGTCAGACAGATGCGGTCCATCGCTGAGGTGACCGAAGCTTCCCAAGACTTCACCGAAACCCTGGCGAAACGGTCGGAATGGCCCATGGACAATACTGCAGAATCCATCGCGGATTCCGCCTGCCGAATTGCCAAGAGCATCAAGGCGGCGGCCATCGTTACATCGACCCAATCCGGCTTCACCGCCCGCCAAGTATCCCGCTACCGTCCGCAAACGCCAATTATCGCGGCAACCCCATCGGCAGCCGTTGCTCGCAAGCTATCTATGTGCTGGGGAGTTTTCCCTGCAATATCCAGTGATGCGGAACATACCGACGAATTAATTGAAAGATCCATCTTTGCAGCCTTAAAGACCGAGATCGTCACCGAGGGTGACCAAATCGTCCTGACTGCCGGTATCCCGGTAGGCCGTGGACAAGCGACCAACCTCATCAAGGTTCACACCATTGGCGACATTCTCGTTTCCGGTATGGGCGTTGGTAAAGGTTCCGCTACGGCTAAGGCATGCGTGGGTTCCACTGCAGCAGAATTGAAGGAACGTTTTGAAGAAGGGGACATCATCGTCGCCTCCTACACTGGAGCCGACCTGATTTCCTTTATTGAAAAATCTGCTGGCATTATCGTTGAAGAGGGTGGCTTAACTTCTCATGCAGCGATTGTCGGCCTCCACTTCGGCAAGCCAACCATCATTGGCGCGGAAAATGCTACGAAGCTAATCAAGGACGGTGATATCCTCACGATGGATACCTCCACTGGTCTTGTCTATGCCGGAGAAGCCCAAGTTATTTAAGAGCACTATAAGTTTCACCACCGTTAGAAGGGACAACTATGTCAAAGATTTTGAAAGGAATCGTTGCATCACGAGGTGTGGTCATCGGTCCCGCAAAAGTCTTCATTAAAGAGAAAGCAAAGGTTGCAAAGACCAGCATCCAAGACCAGCTCATCGAGACGGAGAAGGATTTGCTGAAAAGTGCCTTTGACCGCTATGAGAAGGACTTGCGCGACGAGCTCGACAAGGAATCTTCCATGAGCGACACGGTCAAAGAGGTCATTCAAGTTCAAATTGAACTATTGATTGACCCCTACTTTATGGAGACGGCATTAAATAAAATTGAAAACTATAAAATCAATGGGGAATGGGCAGTCAAGGAAACCGTCGATGAGATGGTGGCCATGATCGACATCATCGAAGACAACTACCTTCGTGAGCGGGCAGCAGACTACCGCCACATCGGCATGAACTTGCTCTACATCCTACAAAACATTGAGCCGGACACACTGTCCCATCTCGACCAAGATTACATCATCATCTCCGACGAGCTGACCCCATCGGACACTTCCCACATGGACAAGAAGCACATCTTAGGCTTCGCTAATGACCTTGGGGGAAGGACTTCCCATGTTTCCATCATTGCCCAAACCCTAGGAATCCCTTCCTTGGTTGGTATGAAGAATGTCACCCAACACGTTGAGGATGGGGACTTAGTCATCCTTGATGCGGAAAATGAACAACTCATTGTCAATCCTACCCAAGAGGAGCTGAACTACTATCGGGGTATCATCCGAGATTTGGATGAGGAAAAGCTTCGACTGGAAGAAGTCAAGGATATTCAGGTCGTAACCAAGGACGACGTGGCACTGGAAGTCAACTGTAACATCGATACGGCAGAGGACATCTCCATGGGTCTAGAAAACGGCGCTGACGGCGTCGGCTTGTTCCGCACCGAGTTCCTTTACATGAAGACGTCCTACTTCCCCAGCGAAGAGGACCAGTTCAATGAATACAAGAAGGCTGTGGAACAGCTGAACGGCAAGCCACTGACCATCAGGACCTTAGATATCGGGGCTGACAAACCCTTGCCTTACGCCGACTTTCCCAACGAAGAAAATCCCTTCCTAGGTTGGCGGGCAATCCGCATCAGCTTCGATTATCCCGAGATGTTCGATGCCCAATTGAGGGCCATGCTCCGGGCATCCGCCTACGGCAAAGTCAAAATCCTGATTCCCCTCGTCATCTCCGTCGAGGAAATCATTGCGGTCCAAGACCGAATCGCCGAGCTCAAAGAAGATTTAGATGCTGAAGGCCTTGCCTATGATAAGGACATCGAAGTTGGCATCATGATTGAGACCCCTTCTTCGGTTATCATCGCCAACGAACTCATCAAGCATTGCGATTTCTTCAGCATCGGCACCAACGACCTGACTCAATACATGCTGGCTGTCGATAGAGGAAACTCCAAGATCAACCAGCTCTACGACACCTACCACCCCTCCGTGCTCCGGTCCATCAAGATGGTTATCGATGCGGCCAAGAATGCAGGAAAAAAGGTGGCCATGTGCGGCGGCTTCGCCGGCGACTCTGATGCCACTTACCTCCTACTAGGCATGGGCTTGGATGAGTTTTCCTGCCCGTCATCAAAAATCGCTAAGGTAAAGAGCATCCTACTACGGTCAACTCAATCAGAGGCTGAGGACTTTGCCAACCGCGTCTTAGCTAGTTCATCCTTGGAAGATATCTGCAAACTGGTTGACGACAACCCTAACAAGTAGGCCGGTCATTCGGCTGGTTCAGCCAGAACAAATATAAAGACAAAGAGACAAGCGCTCACGTGCTTGTCTTTTTAGAAGAGAGAATCCCATGAAGAAAAGACTGTTAATTATTGGTTTGGGCGGCACCATCGCGTCGGTGCCCACGGAGGATGGCCTCCAACCCACCATGAGCGTTGAGGAAATCTTAGCCCACCTACCTATGCTCAAAGAGGAATTCGATGTCGAACTGGTTTCCCTCTATGCCTTGGAATCCTCCGACATCAACTGTAGCGTGTGGGTGGATATCGTTGAGGTGATCCAGGACAAGTACGACGATTTTGATGGCTTTGTCATTACCCATGGCACGGATACCTTAGCTTACACGGCTTCGGCTATCACCTATATGGTGCAAAACCCCTCCAAGAACATCGTCCTTACCGGCGCCCAAAAACCCATTGGAGATGTCGTTACGGACGGCAAGCGGAACCTTTACGATGCCTGCACCTTCGCCATCAAGAACGAAAGATCCGGCGTATACGTCGTCTTCAACGGCAAGGTCATGTTCGGCAACCACGTCACTAAGCTCTACAGCCGTGACTTCGACGCTTTCCATTCCGTCAACATCCCGGCCGTAGCCTCCATCGAAGACGGAATCATCCGTCCCTATATCGATTTGGTACGTAGGGAAGAGGACACCCGCTTCTACACCAACCTGGAATCGAAGGTCTTTCTGCTGAAGCTTTTTCCCGGCATCGACGCCAACGACTTCGACTTCATCGATGACAAGTACCGGGCCATCGTTATCGAAATCTTTGGCCTCAGCGGCCTGTCCACCAGCTTCCACGACAAGGTTCGAGATTGGCGAGCCAAGGGTATCTTAGTCTTTGTCTGCAGCCAGGTTCTCTACGAGGGGTCGGACATGTCCGTCTATGCCCAGGGGAATATCGCCAGCAGAAACTTTAATATCTACGATGCCAAAGAGCTTATCCCGGAGGCCTGCTTCACCAAGGTGATGGTGGCCATGGGACAAAGCAATCAAGAAGACGAAATCATCGACTTTTTCTATCGCGACATTCAAAGCGATCGGGCGATGAGTTAAGAAGAATCAGCAATCGAAAAGAAGGAGACAACATGACAATAACAGAAGGAAGATGGGACCTGAGCCCTCTCTATGCAGGAAAAGACGATCCCGCCCTGCAGGAAGATTTCAAAAAACTAGAAGAAGCCATCAACGAAGCGGACCAAATTTTCACAACGAAAGAAACCAGCCTCGACCAGGTTGAGCAGGCTCTGCAGTTCGTCGAGAAGTTCAGAGTCCAAGTTCGAAAGCTGTCCGCATTTTATTCCTTAACGGTGAACGCCAATACGAAGGAAAACTGGGCAACAGCCCAGCTGAATAAGCTACAGTCGCTACTAGCCTGCTTAGATCCCTGGGACGTCGAGTTTAAGAACCGCCTGGCCAAGCTTGACTTGGAGGAAGTTAAGGCTGATGGCCGCTTCGATGACTACCTCTTTGCCATTGGTGAACTTATCGAGCAAGCTGACCATTCACTGGATGGCCCTAGTGAAGAACTCATCAGCCAACTCGACATTTATGGCGTTGGGTCTTGGGAGAACCTGTTTGACGTGCTTACCTCTTCAGCGACAGCTGACCTTAACGGGGACGAGAAGAGCCTGACCGAGCTTCGAAACCTTGCCTATGACCCTGACCAGGAAGTTCGCCATCAAGCTTATGAGGCTGAACTTAGCCTATATCCCCAAATTGAACTACCATTGGCTTATGCCTTAACCTCCATCAAAGGCCAGGTCAACTTCCTCGCCAACAAGCGGGGCTTCACTGATCCAATTGATGAAACCTTATTTAAGAGTCGCATGAGTAGGGAAACCTTGGATGCCCTAATTTCTGCCATGAAGGAAAAGAAGGACGTCTTCGTGGATTACTTCAAGGCGAAGGGCAAGTACTATGGCCAAGACCAGCTGCATTGGGCTGACCTGTTTGCTCCTATGGGCAAGCTGCCATCCTCTTGCAGCGTGGAAGAATCCAAGGAGATTTTAGTTGACTCTTTTGCTGAGCTTCATCAGCCCATTGCTGACTTAATACAAAAAGCTTACGACGATAACTGGATCGACTTCTTCCCTCGGGACGGAAAAGTCGGGGGAGCCTTCTGCTCAAACTTGCCTTTCCTAGGTCAAAGTCGTGTCCTCACTAACTTCGACGGGTCCTTCTCTGCGGTAGACACCTTAGCCCATGAGCTTGGCCACGCCTACCACGGCGCCCGTATCCAAGACCACAAAGCCCTCAATCAACGGTATACCATGCCTGTTGCGGAAACAGCATCGACCTTCAACGAAACTCACTTCCTTTTAGAAGCACTGGAGAAAGCCGAAGACCCCGAGGTTAAGATCGGCCTTCTGGATTCCTTCCTCATGAACACCAGCCAAGTCATCAATGACATTCTATCCCGCTTCCTCTTTGAAGATGAGGTCTTCAATCGCGTGAAGGAGGAGATGCTCACACCGGAAGACCTGAAGGACATCATGCATCGGGCTCAACTGGAAGCTTACGGCGACGGGATTGAGGAAGACACCCTTCACCCCTATATGTGGGCTTGCAAGGGTCATTACTATTCGGCCAGCCTATCCTATTACAACTTCCCTTATGCTTTTGGGGCTCTGTTTGCTATGGCCCTCTACAAGAAAGCTCAGGAAGAAGGGCCAACCTTCATGGAAAAATACGACGAGATGCTAACGGCTACCACCGTGGCTAAGGTGGAGGAAGTCGGCCAGCTCGTTGGACTCGACTTCACAGATAAGGCGACTTGGTTAAGCAGTCTGGAAGCTTTCGAAGATTACGTCCAGGCCTTCGTCTACCTTGTCGACCAAGTAAAGTCATGAAAGTCGATCTGAGCACTACGCAGCTGGAAAGTGACCGCCTCCTTCTTCGGCCTTTTCAAGCCAGCGACCTAGAAGACTTCAACGCCTATACCTCGATTCCGGGATTGGGGGAGATGGCTGGTTGGCCCCACCACAAGTCCCTCGAGGAAACCAAGTTCGTCCTCGACCTCTTCATCAAGGAGAAGAATAATTTTGCCATCGTCCTTAAAGAAGAGGACAAGATGATCGGGTCTTTAGGCTTCCATCAGGCTTGGACAGCAGATGATCGGACCTACGAAGACCTTCATGCCTTGGAAATCGGCTACGTCCTAGCCAAGGGTTACTGGGGTAGAGGCTTGGTGGTCGAGGCGGCTAAATTGGCTATCCAATTCGCTTTCGACGAGTATGATCTGGATGCCATCACCTGCTCCCACTTTAAAGGAAACAACCAGTCCAGCCGAGTCATCGAAAAGCTGGGCTTCCGCTTCGTTAAGAAGGGAACCTATCACGCAAAACAGTTAGGAACCCATGAAGAGGATTTGCGCTACATTCTGATGAGGGAAGATTGGAAAGAGTAAGACAAAATGGGGCTGTGTCAGGATTTTATGTAATTCTGATACAGCCCTTTTCTTTGGGGTGATAACCTCCAACATTGCAATAGATTTCAAGTCAGCCCACGTCTTCCAAACGACTTAATAAAACATATTTTCAAAACATCGAGTTATGTTTTACATTTTTTCGACGACAATAATACATTTTTTCAAAATATTAAATTATGTTTTATATCAGGCCATACAAACATTTCCCCCGAGAGACTTCCAACCTAAAACCACGTGGGCCATCCACCTGACCCCAAAACCACAACAAAAAAAGCAGGGCCACCAGGCCCCACTTTTACAATCTTCTATTCCAATACCTTTCCTGCCAAGAGATCCTCACCCATTTGCTCCAGAGGAAGCAGGCCATTCTTTCTTCGTTCATCAAAGTAGCATTGGCCGCAGTAGGCCTCATAGTCCACTTGACCTTGGCCATCGATGGCAACTTGGTCACCGGCGAAGACAACCGTACCATTAACCTTGCGGACGTTGAGGATGGCCTTGCGTCCACAGTGGCAGATGGTTTTTAGTTCCTCGAGGGAGTGGGCAATCTGCAAGAGGCGGGTTGCGCCTTCAAAACCTTCCCCTTGGAAGTCGGTCCGAAGACCATAGCAAATTGTCGGAATACCCAGGTCCATGACCACCGAAAATAGTTGGTCCACCTGAAGGCGGGTGAGAAACTGCGCTTCATCGACGAGGATGCAATCGATGTTCCCCTTTTCCAATTCTTTTTTGATTAAAGGACGACAGTCGGCGTCCTTGGTGATAATCGTATCGACCTGGCGCTCGACACCCAGACGGCTGACGATCTTTTCGCCTCCCTTAGTGTCGATGCCGGGTTTCATTAAAAGAACTTTCATGCCTCGCTCCTCATAGTTGTAAGCGACCTGCAGTAAAAGTGTTGATTTTCCAGAATTCATTGCCCCATAGCGAAAATATAGTTTGGCCATGCGTCCTCCTCTTCCAAATAACTAGTAAAATTGTAGCACCTTAAGCCGCTTGATTCAATGAAGAAAGTGGGGAAACCACATTCACAACACAAGCAGTGTGTTATAATAACGGGGTAACTATAAATGGATTTATTTTCTTTTCGTAGCAATAATGTTATGCTCTTGTTTAACGAAAGTTCAGATTAGCTTATGGAAGCAACAATCAAGAGGAGAGTCGTATGAAAAAAACCGGAAAAGCGTTAATTCTCGTTTTACTTTTAGGCACATTTGCCATCGGTGGATTCCTGTTAGGGGCAAGCTCCCAAGCCAAGAATAATGGCCCGGGTGTCAATGTGACGAGTTCTGAGAATGGGCAGCAAAGCGGTGAAGTCACCGATGAGGAGAGAGATGCTCGCATCCTCAACAACATAAAAGAATTTAGTGATGTGATTGAGCGGGAATACCTCTTCGATTACAACAGCGAAGATCTGGAAGCAGGTATCTATAAGGGCCTATTCGCAGGCTTAGGTGATCCCTACTCGGTTTACTATACCGGAGAGGAATTTGCCAAGCTGATGGAAGATACTGCAGGTGAGTTTGCGGGTATCGGCGTGGTCGTCAATGCGGGCGAAGATAACATTATCACCGTCGTTTCCCCAATCGAGGGAACGCCTGCTGCAAGACAAGGCATCAAAGCCGGAGACAAGATCATTGCCATCGATGGCGTCAGTTACGTTGGCACCGAGCTGGAAGATGCTTCTTCCAAGATGCGTGGTGAAGTCGGCACAGACGTTACCATCACCGTACAAAGAGAAACCAATGGGAAAATAGAGACGAAAGATTATACGATCACGAGGGAGATCATCCATATTGAAAGCGTCGCATCCCAGATGTTAGAAGACAATATCGGTTACATTCAAATTAGTTCCTTTGATGAACCAACCTATAACGAGTTCCAGCAGCAATGGGATGCCTTGGAAGCCCAAGGCGCCCAGCGGATGATTATCGATTTACGGAATAATCCCGGTGGACTCTTATCCGTAACAGAAAGTATCGCTGACATGCTCTTGGGTGAAGGAGCAATCGTCACTTCAGTAGATAATCAAGGCAACGAAGACACGGTCTACTCTGACCAAACTCAGGAGACCCTACCTATCGTCGTACTCGTCAACGAAGGATCCGCATCCGCTTCGGAGATTCTCCTTGGTGCCTTAAGGGACCATGGCAGAGCAACCTCCGTCGGCACCAAGACCTTCGGAAAAGGCATCATTCAACGAATCTATCCACTGGGGGTCAATGACCCATCAGCAGGTGGCTTCAAGTTGACCATGGCCGAGTACCTCACACCAAATGGTGAGCGAATCCACGAGGTAGGCATCACACCGGACACAATCCTCGAATTAGACGAGGATGCGGAAGGTTTCGGTCCTGACTTCCTCGACCAAGATAATCAGCTGCAAGAAGCAATTAAGCAAGTGAAGACTAAGTAAGAAAATAGAAGAACGGAATGGGGGAATGTATATTCCTCCATTCTTTATCTTGAAATAGAAGGGAGACCAATCGAATGGGCAAGTTTAAATTACATTCCGATTTCCAGCCAACGGGTGACCAACCCAATGCGATCAAAGCGCTGGCCGAGGGGCTCCAGGATGGAGACCGCTACCAGACGCTGCGAGGGGTTACGGGTTCTGGAAAAACCTTCACTATGGCCAACATTATCCAGGAAGTGCAAAGACCTACCTTGGTATTGGCCCATAATAAAACGCTGGCATCCCAATTGACCTCCGAGTTCAGGACCTTTTTCCCTGAGAACGCGGTGGAATATTTTGTCAGTTACTACGACTACTACCAACCGGAAGCCTACGTCGCGGCTACCGATACCTATATAGCGAAAGACTCCTCGATCAACGATGAGATCGACAAGCTCCGCCACTCGGCAACCGCATCCCTTTACGAACGAGACGATGTTATCGTGGTGGCGTCGGTGTCTTGTATCTATGGCCTAGGTGATCCTTACGATTACGAAAACCTAACCATCTCCTTGAGGCCCGGCATGACCATGGAAAGGGATGATCTGCTGAGAAAGTTGATCAGCATCCAATACCAGCGAAACGACATGAGCTTTACGCGGGGTACCTTTCGAGTCCGCGGGGACACCGTGGATATCTTCCCGGCAGCCTCCAATGAAGAGGCAGTCCGCGTTGAATTTTTCGGCGACGAGATTGACCGACTTCTTGAGATTAACTATCTAACGGGAGAAATTATTGGGGCAAGAACCCACATCATGCTATTTCCGGCTTCCCACTATGCGACCAGCCGAGACAAGATAGATCGAGCAGTTGTTTCCATCGAAGCGGAACTTGTTGACCGCCTCGAGGAACTCCGAAACGAAAACAAGTTGGTAGAAGCACAACGACTTGAGCAGAGAACCCTGTACGATATCGAGATGCTGAAGGAAGTGGGCTTTTGTTCGGGCATTGAAAACTATTCCCGCCACCTCAGCTCCAGACCACCCGGTTCAAGGCCCTACACCTTAATCGACTATTTCAAAAAGGACTTTGTCCTTATGGTCGATGAGAGTCACGTGACCCTGCCTCAGGTTAGAGGCATGTACAACGGCGACCGCGCGAGGAAGCAGAACCTAGTAGATTACGGCTTCCGCTTACCTTCCGCTCTGGATAACCGCCCTTTAAAATACGACGAGTTTGAGGGACTGATCCCTCAGGCAATCTATGTATCGGCGACGCCTGGCGAAGAAGAGACGACGAAATCAACGAGAGTCGTTGACCAACTCATCCGCCCAACCGGCTTATTGGATCCTCTAGTTGAAGTCCGACCAACCAAGCATCAGATCGACGATTTGCTGAGCGAAATTCGCAAGACCATCGCCAAGAAGGAAAGGGTTCTTATCACTACCCTGACAAAAAAGATGGCAGAAGACCTAACCGCCTATTTAGAAGATGTTGACATTAAAGTCACCTACCTCCACTCCGACATCGATACACTTGAGCGAATGGAAATTTTAAGAGACCTTCGCATGGGTAAGCACGATGTGCTCGTCGGTATCAACTTGCTAAGAGAGGGGCTGGACCTGCCCGAAGTTTCTTTGATCGCCATCCTCGATGCGGACAAGGAAGGTTTCCTACGATCGGACACCTCCCTCATACAAACCATCGGTCGTGCCGCCCGTAACGAAGAGGGGCGGGTCATTATGTACGCGGATAACATCACGGGATCAATGCAAAGAGCTCTCGACGAGACCAACCGCCGCCGGGAAATCCAACAAAATTACAACGAAGAACACGACATCACCCCAAAAACTATCGTTAAGAGCATCCATGAGCTCATCTCCACAGGTATCGCTGCGGAAGAGTTGGAAGCTTATGACGGTATAGACGATGAGTTCAGAGAGAAGGATAACTTCTCCATGGATGATATCGAAAAGATTATTATCAACATGGAAGTGGAGATGCGGAAGTCAGCCGAGGAACTAGACTTCGAGCGAGCTGCCGTCCTCCGTGATCAGATTAAAGAGATGAGAGAACAATACAGCATCTACTAGGTGCAAAATGAAGGCAAAGGAGTAAGAATGTCTTTAGAGAATATAGTAATCAAGGGGGCGAAGGTCAATAACCTGAAAGATATCGACCTGACCCTACCTCGTGAAAAAATGATCGTCATGACGGGCTTGTCCGGTTCGGGCAAGTCCTCCTTGGCGTTTGATACGATTTATGCCGAAGGACAGCGCCGCTACGTGGAGAGTCTCTCCAGCTATGCTCGCATGTTCCTTGGCCAGATGGACAAACCGGATGTTGATGCCGTGGATGGCCTTTCACCTTCCATTTCCATCGACCAGAAAACCACTAACCGAAATCCCCGGTCGACGGTAGGTACCGTCACCGAAATATATGACTACCTCCGCCTCCTTTATGCCAAAGCGGGCCATGCCTTCTGTCCCGTCTGTGGCGAGGAAATCAAGTCGATGTCGGTCGACCAGATCGTTGATGACATCACCCAGTTACCGGAAAGGTCCCGCCTCCTTCTCTTAGCCCCTGTCATCCGTGACAAAAAGGGCCAGCACAAGAAGGCAATCGAAAACCTGGAAAAGCAAGGCTTCACCCGTTTTATCATCGACGGTGAACAGGTGGACGCCGGCGAGGAAGTCGACTTAGATAAGAACAAAAAGCATACGATTGAGATCGTCGTTGACCGCTTGGTCGTCAAGGAGGGTATGGAATCCCGTCTTGCCACATCGCTGGAAACAGCTTTGGACCAAGCCGACGGCACCATTGTCATCCAAGTCGTAGACGGAGAACGCCACACCTATTCCGCTAACTTGGCTTGCCCCAATGGCCACATGAGCTTGGATGAAATTGAGCCCAGACTCTTGTCCTTCAACAGTCCTCAGGGCGCTTGCCCTGACTGTGACGGCATTGGCTTCCATGCCGCTGTCGATCCCCAGCTCTGTATCCCAAACCCAGACCTTTCGATTAACCAGGGGGCCATTGCGCCTTTTGCCACCAGCAAGCCTGGTACTTTTTACTACGAAATGTTTGCCGCCCTTGCCAAACGCCACAAGGTTTCCTTGGACCAGCCCATTGGCCAAGCCCCAGATGACTTCTTCGAAGAACTCCTTTACGGCACAGGTCACCACAAGCTGAGCTTCCATTTTGATTCCCACTTCTCGGGGCACAAGGATTATCGAGATAGCTGGGAGGGACTGATTCCTAACCTGACCCGCCGCTATCATTCGACGGCTTCCGGGGCCATGGAAAAGAAAATCGAAGACTTCATGGCAGAAAATACCTGTGAAACCTGTAATGGAGACCGCCTAAAACCCGAAGCCCTATCCATTCATATCAGCGACAAGAACATCTCGGAATACACCCACATGAACATTCGAGATGCTTACGAATGGACGGAAGGATTGACCTTCTCGGAAGGGGAAGGCATGATTGCCGCTCCTATTCTTAAAGAGGTTTTGGCACGGCTCCGCTTCCTGGTTGACGTCGGCTTGGAATACCTAACCTTGGATCGCTATGCCGCCACCTTATCCGGTGGGGAAGCCCAACGTATTCGTCTGGCTACTCAAATCGGCTCGGGTTTGGTCGGCGTTATCTATGTCCTCGACGAGCCTTCCATTGGTCTCCACCAAAGGGATAACAATCGTCTCTTAAAGTCACTTCGAGGTCTGACTGAGCTAGGCAATACCCTCATCATCGTCGAACACGATGAGGACACCATGCGGGCAGCCGACTGGATTGTCGACATTGGTCCCGGCGCCGGAGTCAACGGCGGAGAAATTATTGCCCAAGGAGATTATCAGGCAATTATCGACAACCCCGACTCCATCACCGGCCTCTACCTGTCTCACAAGAGATTCATCCCGGTTCCCGACTCCCGAAGAGAGCCGCAAGGATTCATCACCGTATCGGGTTGTTATGAGAACAATTTGAAGGGGATTACGGTTGAGATTCCTGTAGGCGTGATGACTTGTATCACTGGTGTGTCCGGATCGGGTAAATCCTCCTTTGTGGAGGGCATCCTCTATAAAGTCTTGGCTAACCGGTTGAATAACGCCAGACTCAAGCCGGGTCGTTACAAGAGCATACAAGGTTTGGAACTCTTGGACAAAGTTATTGAAATCGACCAATCACCCATCGGTCGTACACCTCGTTCCAATCCAGCTACCTACACCAAGGTCTTTGACCTCATTCGTGAAGTTTTCTCCCTAACCAATGAAGCAAAAGTCCGCGGTTACGATAAAGGCCGCTTTTCCTTCAACGTAAAGGGTGGCCGGTGTGAAGCCTGTAAGGGTGACGGAACTATCAAGGTAGAGATGCACTTCCTTCCGGACGTCTACGTTCCTTGTGAGGTCTGCGGGGGCAAGCGCTACAACAGAGAAACCCTGCAAGTCACTTACAAAGGGAAGACCATTAACGATGTCTTGGAGATGACCATCGACGAAGGCCTCAGCTTCTTCGAGAACCATCCCGGCATCCGTCGCCGCCTACAAACTTTGGTCGACGTCGGCTTGGGTTACCTGAAGATCGGCCAACCATCTACAGAACTATCCGGTGGTGAGGCCCAGAGAGTCAAGTTGGCGGCAGAGCTAGGCAAAGTCTCCACAGGAAAGACCATCTATATCCTGGACGAGCCAACGACGGGACTACACGTGGCAGATATCGAGAGGTTGATCAAGGTCTTCCAACGCCTCATCGATCAAGGCAATACTATCGTCGTTATCGAGCATAACCTAGACGTCATCAAAACAGCAGACCATATCATTGACTTGGGCCCCGAAGGCGGAGACGGTGGCGGCTTAATCGTTGCCACGGGAACTCCGGAAGAAGTTGTTAAGGTGAAGGAATCCTACACGGGCAAATTCCTCAAGCCGGTTTTGGAAAGAGACCGTGTAAAATAAGGTGGCTGTTATGAAGATCCATGACTTAAAACTTGCAACTTATCCAAACTTGCCCCGCCTAAAGAGAAAACTGGTTGGTTTTAAAGGAAGAGAAAGGTGGAAGGGACAGAATAGCCTTCCCTCCGACTTTCTTCACCGCTTTTATATGAAGCAAGCCATCAAGGAGGCGAAGAAAGCAGCTACTCAGGGGGAAGTACCGGTGGGTGCAGTCCTTGTCCACCGCGGTCGTATTATCGCAAGGTCAGCCAATTCGATCGAAGAAAATCGGAACGGATTGAATCATGCGGAAATCCTCTGCCTCACGGAAGCGAGTAAGAGCTTAGGTCGCTACCTCAACGACGCCACCTTATATGTGACCTTGGAGCCTTGCGTCATGTGTGCTGGTGCGGTGGGGAATATGCGGTTGGGCCGGCTAGTCTTTGGAGCCTGGGATAAGGAGAGAGGAGCATGTGGGTCGGTGACCAACGTCTTGGACTTACCCAACGTCTTTCAAAAAACTAAGCTCATCAGCGAGGTGATGGAAGAGGAATGTCGCGATTTGTTGACTAGGTTTTTTCAGCATCTACGAAAGAAAAAATAGCTACCAAATAGAAATAAAGGTACACACGAGGCCTTTCCGACAAAAAAACAGTCGGAAAGGTCTCTTTTTTTGTAAATAGTTATTGACATGTTAATGTCTAAACAATAGAATAGAATATATAGATAGAATATTCTAATTAAATATTCTATGGAATGTAACTTACATACTAGGAGGAAAGAATGAAAGGGAAGAAGCTAGTCGCGTTATTGTTAGCCTTCGTCATGGTCTTGATGACGGCATGTGGAGATAACGCCGAGGAGAGTTCATCCACTGAGGAAAGCTCAACGGTAACATCGGAAGCGGAAAGCAGCGAAGATGTTGTAGCGTCCTCTGAGGAGAGCGAAGAAAGCGAAGCAAGTGAAGAAAGTGAAGAGACATCCGAAGAAGCCGGTGGCGATGTGCTACGAGGTGAGGGAGCCGGTTTGAATGGCCCAATTATCGTTGAAGTCACGGCAAACCAAGATGAGATTACGGAAGTGGCTGTTATCGAGCATGAGGAATCACCCGGTATTTCCGATCCTGCTATTGAGCAAATGCCAAGCAAAATTGTAGATAATCAAAGTCTGAAGGTAGATACGGTTGCCGGCGCAACCTACACCAGTAACGGTATTCTTGAGGCTGTCGAAAATGCATTAACGGAAGGCGGCATTGATACAGCAGCTTTCATGACAGAAGCTACCGGTGAAGAAGAGGGCGAAGGCGAAACCATTGAATTGAATTACGACGTTGTCGTTATCGGTGGTGGCGGCGCAGGTCTTGCTGCTGCAGTTGGTGCATTACAGGAAGATGCTTCCGTAATCGTCCTTGAAAAGATGCCTACAGTGGGTGGTTCAACCATCATGGCTGGTGGCCAATACAACGCTGTTGATGATGTCCGCCAACATGCTATCGAAATGAGAACCGATGTTTTCGATTCCGTACATAGCTACTACGAAGAGGAAGCCAAGAACGACTTACACCAAGAGTTAATGGATACGCTGAAGGCGCAAGTTGAGGAGTACACAGCGGCAGGAAGTACATATATATTCGACAGCCCGGAACTCCATGCCCTACAAACCTACCGCGGTGGCGACTATGTTGCTGACTTAGAGATGGTTTACACGCTGACGAAGGGTGCTGAGGAATCCATCGGTTGGTTGGAGAGCCTTGGCGTTGAATACCAAGATGAGGTTGCTACGGTAACGGGAGCGCTATGGCCCAGAACCCACCAATTCGTAAAGCCTTTAGTAACCGGACCTATCGATGCTTATGTTGAATTCATCGAATCCAAGGGTGACCAAGCGGAGATCATGTTTGAAACTCGCGCTTATGAATTGATTATGGAAGGCGACGCTGTTGTAGGCGTTAAAGCTAAGCAAGGGAACAATGAAGTCGTCGTTATGGCCAACAATGGTGTTGTCATTGCAACCGGTGGATTTGCTCGCAATGAAGAATTAGTTGCCGAGTATGACACTCATTGGGGAGAACTGGAAGTCCTGGGTTCTACCAACAGTGTTAGTGCAACGGGAGATGGCATTGAGATGGCCCAAGCTGTAAACGCAAACTTGGTCGGTATGGAGTGGATTCAGTTACTGCCTGTTGGTGACCCTGTCACTGGTGGTATGCAAGGCAATATCAGTATCAACGCGGCTAACCAGCTCTTCATTAACAACGAAGGCAACCGCTTTGTCGCAGAAGATGCTCGCCGTGACGTTCTGACTCAAGGCTTGATGGAGCAACCAGATAAGGTGATGTGGATTCTTCACGACGCCCACGAGTACACCGACGAAACCGTGAAGAACGACTTTAACGAAGAAATCGGTCAATTGGTTGAAGCCGGTACAGTCCAAACCAGCGACACCATCGAAGGTCTTGCGGAAGCTATTGGTGTAGATCCAGAGGCTCTAGTAGCAACTGTCGATACCTATAACCAAGCTGTAGCCGGTGAAATCGAAGATCCAATGGGCAAAACTTTGCTCCAAGATCCATTCGACCAACCACCATACTACGCGTCTAAGCGTGTTCCAACGATTCACCACACCATGGGTGGAATCCAAATTACTCCCCTTGGTCAGGTCGTTGACGCAGATGGAAATATCATCCAAGGTCTCTACGCTGCCGGTGAAGTTACCGGAGGAATCCACGGTGCTAACCGCCTTGGCGGTAACGCTGTGCCCGATACAGTTGTATTTGGCCGCATCGCCGGAGAATCTGCAGCGCTGAAAAAGTAACTACTAAGTCGTAAGACTTATCACGAATGCAAAGCCTCTTCCCGTTCACTAGGGGAGAGGCTTTTCTTGTTTACTTCGGAGTTAATCTTTATACTAAAGGTGGACCACGCAATGCGAACATCGTGGGCCATATACCCGAGACACCAACCTTTAGAAAGCGGGATACTTGCTTGGATAACCGAAAAAACATCGAGATGAAAATACAGATCACGGATGCCATCGTGGACCTGCTCACTGACCAGGGCTTAAAGAATGTGACCGTGAAAGAAATATGCAAAAAGACCGGCATTTCCTTGGGCACCTTCTATACCTATTTCTCCTCCAAATACGACATTGTCACTCATATGTATGAGGTCATGGACGATTATCTCTTGGAGAGGAAGGATGACTTCATGGGCCATGCAACCGGAGAAGAAGACATCCTCAGCTTCGCATCTGCCTTCGGGCAATTTGTTCAGGACTGGGGTTACCATGCCAACGTCCTCATCCTCACCACATCTATCGAGGAAATAAACGAGCCCAGCGTGCGCTTTCGAAAGATAGAAAACCTACTCATCGAAATCATTGAAGGGGCGATTGAGAAAAAGAATTTTGCTTGCCCATTGGAAACTGCGGATTATATGTTGTCGATCATGGCCCTCATCAGAGGGACCTTGTTGGAGTGGGCTAAGGCGGGAAAAGATTACCCCATCCGGAAGAAGATTGAAGAGCGGATGCGTATCTATCTACAGATGAGTGAGCCGAGAGCCTAAGTTAGCGTTGGGAGGGTTATATGCCTTTTACCATTGTTCATAAGGATAAAACTAGAATTCCATCAGATACTAAAGTATGCAGGATTGACGCCATTTCTGAAGTGGGCGATAATCTTGACCTTTACACTGCCTATTCAAAGGTATTGCATGAAGCCGTTGAAAAGGGAATCGAACATATTTCTATGCCGCTCGCCATCAGCCATAGGGATGGTTCTTCTAGGGCAGATGATCTTCGCGTTGCCACGTCAGCGATCCAAGACTTTCTCACCGACCACGAGTTGGATGTATATCTAACCGTTGACAATAAAACGAGCTTCTCCTTGGATAACGATCTATTAGCTGATGTCGAAAGCTATATCGACGACCATTATTACACTGTGCAACATAGCCCCTTGCGCCATGCTTTTGAACTTCCCTTGGAAGAGGAAAAGATTGAGCTGAACGAGGAAATCTATGCCGATCAGTTCCAACCTATGCAATTGGATCACCACCTTCCTATTGATGAGGTGGTGGAGAATCTTGATGAGCCTTTCGTAAGGCTTCTACTTCGGATTATTGATAAAAAGGGTTTGACGGATGTTGAGGTATATAAACGGGCGAATATAAATCGGAAACTCTTTTCCAAAATCAGGAGTAATGAGAATTATACGCCAAGCAAAAGAACAGCCTTAGCCCTTGCCATCGCTTTGGAGCTAACTTTGGATGAAACCGATATGTTCTTAGAGCGTGCAGGGTATGCCTTGTCCCATGCCGTTAAGTTCGATATCATCGTGGAATATTTCATCATTAATGAGAAATACGATATTCTCGAAATCAACGAAGTTTTGTTTGCCTACGACCAGCAATTGCTAGGCAGTTTATAAACAAATCATTTGTCGCTTTTCAAGCGACCTTTCTCATCCCTGAAAATTGTATCCTAAGATCACAATAAATCTTAGGAGGTACAACATGAAAAAGGGATTAACGGAATTAGTATTTATACTGGATCGAAGCGGGTCGATGGCTGGATTAGAGAGTGACACCATTGGTGGCTTTAACTCAATGCTAAAGAAACAACAAGACATCGAAGGAGACTGTCACATAACGACAGTGCTATTCGACCATAACTACGAACTGCTACACGATCGAATTGATATCAAAGCAGTCAACCCGATGACTGACAAAGAATACTGGGTTCGGGGGTCAACGGCGCTTCTCGATGCGATCGGTACCACAATCAACAAAATTAGCAATGCTCAAAAGAACACCGCAGAGGAATATCGTGCAGAAAAAGTTATGTTCGTTATCATCACCGATGGGGCAGAAAATGCCAGCCAAGAGTATTCCTCGGTGAAAGTAAAGACCATGATTGAAACCCAAAAGGATAGCGATTGGGAATTCATCTTCTTGGGTGCAAACATTGACGCGGTGGAAACGGCGGGAACCTATGGAATTGACGCCAACAGAGCGGTAGACTATCTTGCTGACAGCCAAGGAACCGAGCTCAATTTCCGAGTCATGGCGGATACGGTTGCGACTTTCCGAAATGAGGGTATTATTGACGAGGATTCCTTCGAAGTGATTCGGAAGGATGTTAAGAAACGGAAGAAGAAATAGATTTAGAAAAGGTAAGTATGATAAAAGTAGAATTTTTCCATGATGTCATCTGTAGTTTTTGTTTCCCCATGTCAGCGAGAATGCGGAAGATTGCAGCCCGCTATTCCAATATTGAAGTCATACACAGGTCCTTCGCTCTGGGCTACACTAGCGATGACTTTGAGGCAATGTTTGGTTCTTGGGCAGCCGTGAGGCCAGAAGTGCTGAGTCACTGGGCGGTGGCTAATCAGAACGATGATGAACATCGTTTCAATATTGAAGGCATGAGAGAGCAAGATTTCTTGTTTCCGACATCGAGAGATGGATTGGTTGCGGCAAAAGCAGCCGGCATAGTGGGTAGCCAAGATGCCTACTGGGATGTTTTTGATGCCTTACAAGTAAAGCTGTTTGTAGAGAACAAGAACATCATGGATCCTGAGGTAATGGAAGAAGCCGTTCGTAGCACTAATGTGCCCTTCGATGAGTGGAAAGAGCAGTTCCAGAAGGAAGAAACGGAACAAGCTGTTTTGGAGGATATTGCGTTGGCGAGAAGGTATGGCCTTCAAGGCGTGCCCGCTTTGGTCATCAACAGCAAATATCTTGTTTCCGGTGCCCAGAGCGAAGAGACCATCATGAAAACTTTGGAGAAGGCTGGGGAGGAAACGGGCGACATGTTACTCACTTTGGCTAATGATGAGATGGATAATGCGTGTATCGTGGAAGACGGTACATGGGAGTGCAAGTAGCCTACCGCTAGCGGACCAATACAATCTATTAGGAAATAAAAAAGATAAGCCAAATGCCGCTGCGCATTCAGCTTATCTTTTTTTGAAGGTATTTATTCAATGATACCGAGGTCAATAACATTTTCGCTGTTATCGAAACTGATGTTTTCTACAAAGAGACGCTTGCCTTTTTTAACCATATGAAAAACGAGGTCTACTTCGAAATGGGCGATGATTCGACAATTCTCTATGTCAAGGTCATAAGGCGTTTTGTTCCATTGGAAGAAGCTTTCGAGGAACAATCTGTGGTTGACTAAGAAATTTTCCAAAACTGTCTGAACGACAAAGATGGCATCTTCCAGACCAACGGGCTCGAAGATCTTGGGGTCTAGTCCTTCGACAGCTACATAGAGTTTCTCGCCGTTTTCCTCATAAGGAATGTAACTGACTTGTTTAGAATAGAGTGCGCAGGGAACTGTGGTGTTGGCCTGTTGGTTATATATGGTGCTGACATTCAACCTACTCTGTTTTAGTTCCATGATGTTGTGCTGTTCACCAAAAGCTTTCATCTCTTGCGCAAGCACTAAGCTAGTCTCCGGGAAGTCCATTGGATCGTCCCATGCCCAGATCCACTGGGGGAAGAAGCGACCACGGTGGCCCTTAGGTACTAACTTGCCGATGTACTGGGCTTGGTAAGGCTTTTCACCAAAGATAACTTTCCCAGTCCCGACATTGATCTCCCAATGAGGAAACTCTTCAACAAGACTACGTTGGTTGACTTGTGTGGCCATCGTTTGACCTGCAAACCTAGAGTTCATATCGTAAAAATCATACTCTTTGTATTCAAGTTCATTTTCCAATAAACAGGCGGGTTCTTCCTTCTTGCTAAAACGGTCAAATAATCCCATGGGGCACCTCTTTCTCTATAAGTTACATTAATAATAGCTTAACGAAAAAATTATAGAAGAATTATTTGATTAAGAGATTTGAATATTTCGAGGATGTAACTTTCCCATGGCCCAAGAGAGAATAATTTACACCCTGTTTTTCCCCTTTACCGTATAATAGTAGTACTTCTAGGGTTGCGTTCAGCGCACCCAGTCGAGATTAACATGGAGGAGACTACTATGGATAAGAGTATTGTCGCCATAATTATCATCATACTTACGGTAATTTCCTTTGTGGCGGAGAAGCTGCCCTTGGCAGTGACCGCCCTCATCTCTTCATTGGCTATGGGCATAACGGGGGCCATGGACCTAACCGACATCTACGCTGGCTTTGGCTCAACCACCGTCATGATGGTTATCGGCATGATGATCATTGGGGATGCCCTTTTTAAGACAGGGATAGCAGAACGGATAGGGCAGAAGGTGTTGGGTTCCGGCATCGTAAAATCCGAAGAAGGGTTTCTGGTCTTGACTGTTGCCTTGGCTGGTACGCTGTCTGCTTTCCTCAGCAACACCGCCGTTATTGCCATGTTCATTCCCCTCATTCGATCGATTGCCCGGGAGTCGAAGGGGAAGATAAAGAGCCGAAATATTGTATTAGCCACAGGATTTGCCTCCACCATAGGCGGTGCGGCGACTATGGTTGGTTCGACGCCTCAGTTGGTTGCTCAAGGGATTCTAGCCGAGACGGAAGGTGTCCGCCAGTTGGGTTTCTGGGAGCCAGGGATTTTAGGTTGGCCATTGATGGTGCTTTTGGTCGGGTATATGGCCCTCGTGGGCTATAAGCAGCAGCAGAAAATTTTACCGGGCCATGTCAGCGACAACCCCAAACAGGAAGCCGAAGAGGTCCTTCATATTGACCGAGACACGCCCGCGTGGAAGGGTTACCAGTACAGCGACTACGTCAAGATCGGATTTCCTATCACCGTCCTGTCCACGGCATTAATATTGGTGATCTCCCTGTTCTTCTTAGGCTTCTAATGATTGGATCGAGGTCAAATAGGATAAGTAAAGAGGGCCATGCATCAGTTTAATGACACGAGCATGGCCCCATTAATTGGAAAAGTAGAAAGAGGTTTTATGTTAGGTATAGTTGATGTAGGCGGCGGCATGAGAGATTCTTTTGGTGCGGGCATTTTGGATTATTGCCTTGACAACGGCATTGTCTTCGATTTAGCGGTGGGCGTGTCCGCAGGGAGCGGCAATCTGGCTAATTTCGTGGCAGGCCAACGGGGCAGAACCATGAATTATTATCTGGATTATGCCTTCCGCAAGGAATACATGAGCATGAAAAATCTCTTGATGAAAAAGAATTTCGTCGACTTGGATTATGCCTACGGTACCTTGTCCAATAGCGATGGGGAAGACCCCTTGGATTATGAGGCGTTTGTGGCATCGCCTACGGATTACCGGGTCGTTGCTACCGAGGCCGAAACTGGCCATCCCCATATCTTCACGAAAGCCGATATGAAGCGGGACAATTATGCCCCCATCAAAGCCTCTTCCTGTGTGCCGGTCATCAACCAAGCCTATCCGGTGGATGGACGACGCTACTACGACGGAGGGCTTAGCAATCCCATTCCGCTCGACTTCGCTTTTGATCAAGGTTGCGACAAAATTGTCCTCATTCTAACCAGACCCAGAGATTATAACCGGTCAGCTAAGGACGATGAGCGGAGTGTCAGAATCATTA
Source organism: uncultured Peptoniphilaceae bacterium (assembly GCA_964394795.1). GTDB lineage: Bacteria > Bacillota > Clostridia > Tissierellales > Peptoniphilaceae > CAYFUF01. Next base: position 71,626 of record CAYMYX010000001.1, on the reverse strand, counting down.
AGCGGAAGTTTCCTGAGACAGCCGCCACGTTAGCCGCCCGAGCCGATACCTATAACCGTCAGCTCGCTCAAGCCAAGGTCTACGAGCAGGAGGGGAAGGTCCTCATCCTTGCGCCCGACAACATCGACGGCATGGATATGTTGAAGAAAGATAAGGACGCTATCCAAAGGCTGTACGACGAGGGCATGAAAGCAGCTGAAGCGATACCTGATTTTATAGGGCAATAAAAGAGGACTTGGCAATTTGCCAAGTTCTTCTTTGTTGTGGCCTTGGGTTCAGGTGGATGGCCCACGTTTTAGGCCTTTTGGACGGTAGAATAAAACATATTTCGATAATATAAAAAAATGATTTATTGAAAATTAGTGATAAACTGACCCCATAAAGCTGGACCAAATCTCCAACTTTATGGGGTCACTTTAGAGTCTATTTTACAACAACCCCTTCACATTATCTTCTAAAAAACTGTTTAATTCTTACCCAGAGGGAGACTTCCTTAGGTTCTGGCACTTCTTCCTTCGCACTGATTTGATAAGGTACCGCGTTCGCGGGTTGCTCTTCAACGGCTTCCTCTTGACCCGGTTGGGTCGCTTCTTCCTCCCGCAACTTTTCGAGTTGTGCTTTTTCCTTCTCAGCGATTTCAGCTTCCTTCATATCTCGCTCTAGGTCTCTGCGCAACTGGGCAATCGCCTCGTCATCGCTAGGGAAGCGGACGTCTTCCTTATGGCCCGTGTCACCCATCCTAGGCGCATTTCGCAAGTCAATCTTCGTCGTCAGCTCCTTGTTGTAGAGCATCTTCCTGGCTTCCTGCTCAGCAAGGTTGATGAAGGTTTGTTGGGAATCTAGGCCATCGCCTTCTACTGGAATATACGTACCGTCACTTTGGAGCTCCTTCGCCTTTTCCGTGTCATTCATATAGATTTGCAACAAACGAATCAACTTCTTTCGAACCTCCGGACTGCGAATGGGAACGGCGATCTCCACCCGGTTCATGATATTTCGAGTCATCAAGTCGGCCGAGGAAATATAGAGGTCCTCACGTTCCGCTCCGAAAGAGTAAATCCGATGGTGCTCCAAGAAGCGACCAACTATCGAGATAACCCGAATGTTCTCCGTCCGATTGGGAACCCCAGGACGAATACAGCAAATGCCTCGAACGATCAGTATGACTTTCACTCCCGCACAGGAAGCCTCCATCATCTTATCGATTAAATCCCGCTCCGAAACACTGTTGCACTTGAGGATAACCTCAGCATCCTGACCATTCTTCGCCTTCTCAATCTCTCGATCAAAGAGCTTCATCAAGGCTGGCTTAATACCCGTTGGCGCCACTAGCAAGTGGTTGTACTTCCCATCCAGATTAGAAATCAGCATGTTCTTGAAGAAGTTGGCCGCGTCTCGACCAATCGCCTCATCTGCGGTGATGTAGGACAAATCCGTGTATTGCTTGGCCGTCTTCTCGTTGTAGTTACCGGTACCAATCTGGGTGATGGTCCTAACCTCATTGTTGTAGTAGGCCGTTATCAGACAGATCTTGGAGTGAACCTTGTACTCCTCAAAGCCATAGATAATGGTACAACCGGCTTGCTCCAACCGTTCTGAATAGTCGATATTGTTCTCTTCATCAAAGCGAGCCCGAAGTTCCATGAGGACCAAAACTTCTTTTCCGTTCTCCGCTGCATGCGCCAAATACTCCGCCACTTTGGAAACGGAGGCCATCCTATAAATCGTAATCTTTATCGATAGCACCCGTGGGTCTTGGGAAGCTTCCTTCAACAATTGCAAGAAGGGTTCCATCCGCTCAAAGGGATAGTGCAATACCTTGTCGCCTTCAAAAATCTGACTCATCACCGGCTCGTCGTTGCGGAAGAGGGGAGAGGGCTGAGGTTCGAAAGGCGTGTAGCACACTTTGTCCTTGGTTGCCGGGTCCAAATGGTCCTCAATCATGAATACGTACTTCATCAGCAGAGGGGCTGTTGATTGGTATACCTGATTTTTTTCCAGGCCATGGTGCTTGCGCAAAAAGTCCAAGCTCCCCTTAGACAACTGCCCTTTCACTTCCAAACGAACAGCCTCTAACCGGTTCCTCTTCTTCAACTGTTTCTTGATCGCTGACCGAATGTTGTCTTCCATCTCGTCGATATCTTCATCCAGGTTGATATCTGCATTCCTCGTAACGGATACGACAGCCATACACTTAATCTGAAAACCCTCATACAGACTGGCTACTTTGTATTGGATCAAATCTTCCAGAAGAATATAGGAACTAGAATTTGGTAAGAAATAGATCGGAGAAATCGCCGAAGGAATTCCAACAACACCATAATAGGGATTGCCCTTACCATCCTCAATATCCGCAAAGATATACAACTGCTCGTTGCCCAAGTGGGGGAAAGGGTGGCGAGCATCGATAACCAAAGGCGATAATACCGGCAACAAATTCATATCATAATAGGACTCAATTAAACTCAAAGACCGTTTATCCAGCTCTTCAATGGACAGCCGAACAACACCTTGCCCACGCAAAAGTTCCTCCACCTCGGCAAAGGCAGCATCTCTCTTGGCATACATGGCCGGCATTAAATCAAAAATCTTCTGCATCTGCTGAGTTGCGGTCCAGCCTGTCTTATTGTCAATGACATCCTTTTTCACCTGAGCCAAGTTATCCAAAGAACCAACCCGAACCCGGAAAAACTCATCCAAGTTTGATGTAAAAATCGAAATGAATTTCAGACGCTCCAACAGAGGGACCCTGCTGTCACGGCCCTCATCCAGCACCCGCTCATTAAACGCCAGCCACGATAGTTCACGGTTTTGCGTATAGCTCATGTCCCTTAGTTTTTTATTTCGTTCATCTAAACCGGTATTCTTACTCGAATCGCTCATTTTGTTCCCTCTCTACCAATCATTATCCCTATTATATCAAGTAAACAAAAAAATGAGGTAAACTCTATGTAAAGCCACGATGGCCATAGAGTCAACCCCATCAATAAATTCCTTACCTTGCTTCAGCCTTACCCTCTTGCCACAAGATATCCAGCTCGGGTAAGTGAAGCTCAAATTGTCCAATAATAAAAGAGGAAATGACGGTAGAGTAGAGGGACACAAACACATTCCCTAAAGGTAAATAGATCAAAGCCGAAGCCGCCAAAACCAAAGCATCACTGATAAAGTAAGCCTTGCTTAAAGACACCCTTGTCCTGCCCGATACAATCAAGGCATAGCAGTCGTCACCACCGGCAACGCCGCCCCTCGTAACCACCATGCCGCAACCAATCCCAATCATGATTCCACCCAGCGTCGCCGCCAGAATCGGATTGTCTGCCAGTGATGGCAACACAGGTCCCATCCCAAAGAAGATGCTATAAAAGCCCGAGAAAATCACCGTAGAAACCACTGCCTTCTTGATAAAACCCCGCTCCAGCAAGAAGAAGCCTAACGCGTACATGGCCCCATCAAAGACAAAACTGGTGATTGCCGGATTGATCCCAAAAATCTTGTTCATCAGGATGGCCAGCCCAATGCCTCCACCCTCCGTAATGCTTGCTTGGATATGGATATTCACCAAGGAGAAGGCCATAATCATATTCCCCAAGCTAATCATTACCACATCAAAACTAGATAATTCCAAATAATTCAATACTTTTTGCCACCGTTCTTTCAGTGACAAACTTCCACTTTCCTGCTGTTCCTGCGTCGTGCTTCTTACACCCACTGCACTTGCTGAGTTGAAGAATTTTCTTTCCATGATAGCCCCTTAGTCTAGTTATCACGGGATTCTGCATTTAGGCCACAAAAAAAGACTGCCTTGGCCGTGAGAAGAATCTCCGTGCGGTACAATCTAGATGGTGTTGATGCTTTTTTGTTTTAAAATTCTTTCTTATAAGAACTCTGATCCCTTAATCCATTTTGGCGAAACCGTACCACATCAGGCACGAACCCCACCTTTGCTGTATTGAGGACATCAGATAAAAACTACCACAAACCACTGTGGTAACCACCCGGGAGCTAGGCGCTCCCAACGTCTGAGATATTATAACATTATTCCATTTAAAAGTCTATTTGTTCCTCACTAAGTCCTCGACGCTGCACGTCTGCGGATTTCGTTCGTGGGATATTATTTGATAGTAGATTGCTTGGTGTAATAAGTCGATTCAAAGAACAAATGCAAACGAAGAATTCAGACTAAACAAATAATCATCGGTATACCTCGCAGCTCGAAGCCAAAGGGCTCCATCGACATTCCTAAGATATATGCTTCGGGGGAAATCATCATCGGGTTCTATCTTGTCGACGAAGACTTGAATCGCGCTGTCGGGAAAGGCTTGTTTGCTCAGGATTATATTGGCGCTTGGAGGCTGATCCAACATAGCTAGTCTTAGATAAAAGGCTAGGTGGGGTGGAGCTACCTTGTAACCGAGATCTAACGCCTTAGTTTTTATTTCATTATGGGTAACGGGCTTGGTGAACCCCATTTCTTCTAGGTTGGTGATTATGACTTCGACTTGTGACGTGTTAAAAACTGATTCGTATTTGGCATGGCCCAAATACTGGATGAAAAAGTCATTCGTTTTGATTCCTCTTTCCGTCAAGTCGCTCGGGATGTTTTCCTTGGAGATAGGGAAGATGTCAACTTTTAAGTGTTTAACCATAATTACCATCCTTTTTCGTTAGTCTTTCAATGTGTAATTGGAAGTGTACTTCCAATGTTGGTCAAATCTTGGGAAAGTTGGAAGTGTACTTCCAACTTTTTGTGTATTAGATCAATAATTTCCCAGCTAAAATAAATAAGATGATACGCTTACATTATATAATACGATTAACACTTAAATAAAACCTTCAGGAGATAACATGTTAGAGAGAATGGACGAGTTCTTCGATAGCCGACTCGAAATATATGACGACCATCAATTAAATAACATAGCCAATGCCCGGGAGTTTTTGGCGTTTACGGCAGAGTGCCTTCCCACAGTTCCAAACAGTAAAATATTGGATCTCGGGTGCGGTACCGGCTTGGAACTCGAAGAGTATTTTAAAATCAATCCGTCAGCGCATGTGACTGGGATTGATATGGCCCCCGGAATGTTGAACCGCTTGCAAGAAAAGTTCAGTGACAAGAACATCAATCTCATTTTGGGTTCCTATTTTGATGTCCCCTTGGGCCATGCCACCTTCAACGCCGCCGTCTCCGTTGAATCCTTGCATCATCATGACACGCCACTCACCGTTGAGCATGAGATTGAATGTTTAGAAGCTGCGGGCTTTTCAACTGTCGAACGTTTGAGACAGTGGGGTGCGACGAGCACGCTGAAAGCGGAGAAATAGATGGCGATGTAGCGACATAAATCACCGTAAAAACTATTGAATAAACGAAAAGAGGGCTGTGTCAGAATTCTAACTCATTCTGATGCAGCCGTTATGATTTGCAAATCAGGATACATTGTACTAGCTGCGAAATAGGCTCACTACAGTAATCCAAAGTACTCAAGCACAGCGCTTCCCATCGCCTTTGCTGCCAATATCATCGCACCTTCATTGATGTCAAACTTGGGGTGATGGTGGGGGAATGCTTCTCCATCTGGCTTAGCACCGACGTAGAAAAAGCAGGAGGGGCGTTCCTGTGTATAGTAGGCAAAGTCTTCGGAAGGGGGTAGCGGACCACAGTCGATAATATCCGTAATGCCTTCGATATCCGCTTTCTGGAAAGCTCGGACACACATTTCCGTCGTCTCTTTATCGTTCACGAGGACGGGGTAGTCATTTTTGTAGTCGAGGTCGATCTGGCATCCATAGGCAACGGCGAAGCCTTGGCACATCTTGGTTACTTCCGCTTCGATTAGCTGTTTTGTATGGTCGGACATGCAGCGCACATCGCCCACAAGCTCGACGGAGTCCTTGATGATGTTGAACTGTCCCTTTCCATCGAAAGATCCAATCGTGATGACACCTGGATCAAATGGGTTAAGCCGACGGCTGATGATGGTTTGGAGATTGACGACAAGCTGGCTCGCGATAACAATGGCGTCGTTTGCTTCGTGGGGGGAAGAGCCATGGCCCCCTTTTCCTTGCACTCGAATGGTGAATTTCGCACGTGCTTGTTGTGTCGCGCCGACATGGTAATATAGTATTCCGTAATCCATTTGGCTCATGACGTGGCAGCCCAGCACGTTGTCCACGCCGTCCAGCACGCCTGCTTTGATCATATAAGTAGAACCGCCGGGAGGCATCTCCTCAGCAGGTTGGTGGATGATGACAATCTTTCCCGTTAGTTTATCTTTTAGCTCGATTAGCGAATCCGCTAGGCTCATCATGTAGGCCGTATGAGCATCGTGGCCACAAGCATGCATTACGCCTGGATTCTCCGATGCGAAGGGGAGACCTGTCTCCTCCGTGATAGGCAGTGCATCAAAGTCCGCACGGATCCCGAGCGTCCTACCGGGTTTTCCAGAGTCAATAGTCACTCGAATACCGTAACCACCGAAGTTCGTATCTACTTGGACATCCTTTCCCTCGTAGTGATTTGCAATATACTCGGCCGTTCCTTTTTCCTCATAGGAAAGTTCCGGATGTTGGTGGAGCCAATGTCGATCAGCGGCCATAGCTGAAGATTTTGCTTCTAGTAGTTCAAAAAGTTGTTCTTTTAACATAATATACTCCTTCTAATGTAGTATATTATAACACTACCTTGATTCGCTGGAATGATAGTTCTATACTGTATTTTAGAGAATTAGTGGAGGGAATATGGAAACAACAATTTTAGTATTAGAGATCCTCGGAACCATCGCTTTTACCATTTCGGGGGCCATAGCCGCCATCGACAGCGACATGGACCTATTAGGAATTTTGATCTTGGGGTTGACCGTCGCAGTTGGCGGTGGAATCATTCGAGATGTCACACTCGACATCGTACCGCCAAACGCGTTTACGAATCCAACCTATATCACCGTCTCCTTAATCACGACCTTTGTCTTCCTAGCCGGTCTTCTTCTTTGGCGAAAACAATTCGGGTTGGCAAAGTATATCAACACCAAGCTACTACTCAAAGCCATCAACATATCCGACGCAATCGGTTTAGGTGCATTCACCGTAATAGGTGTTAACGTCGCTATCCAAGCGGGCCATGGAGACAACCTCATCCTCACCATCTTTGTCGGCATGCTCACCGGCGTCGGCGGAGGCGTCTTGCGTGACGTCTTCACCCAAACAAAGCCATATATCTTCACCAAGCACATCTACGGATTGGCATCGATGATTGGAGCTACCGTCTATTTCTTCCTCTACGCAAGAATCGACCACAACATTGCTTTGATCGCTTCTGCAGGCCTGATCGTCCTCATCCGTTACATCTCCGCTAAGTACAAGCTTAGCTTGCCGCGGTTTCATATCAATGGAAGTCAAGGAGAACGCAAACATTAACGAAAAACCATAGCCTGTATATCACCTAAACTGTAAAGCTATTTACCTTATGTTCTCTCGTATCTTCGCCATTACTACAAAAGGCTTGTTACCGCCTTCGAAATAAAAGTCATCGATTATAATCTCATAGCCTAGATTCTTGTATAGTTTTAGCGCATGATAATTATCTTTTTGAGTGCTTAGCATGTAATTATTATAATCAGTCTTTTCATGTAATCTGTTCATCAGCTTTTTGCCTATGCCCTTACCTTGCTCGGAAGGGAGAACCATTAATTCATTAAGTTCAAAACTATTATGATAGAAATTATAATTATGGGGGAGTTTACTATCAATTTGTTTTGCCCACCAATTTGATCTCGTAAACTCAAATCCGTATAGAAAGCCCACCATCTTCTCTTCATTAAAAAAGCTAATAACTAATGCTTGAGATTTATTGATTCGTTGGATTAACATGTTAGCAGCTTCATCAGATGTGTGCATAGCTTCTTTATATATAAATGAAATTTCTTCTGAGAATATGCCAATTTCTTCTTTACTTAAAGTTTTAATCATCCCGTTACTATTCATATAGTATCCTTCATTAATTTAAGTAGTGATCGCTTCGCAATCTTCAATATAAAATAATTTCGTTTAGTTTCTTGGATATTCTTTGCGAATGACCTAGTGAACCATTGTTTCTCACGGCCCGTTCATACTCGAAGAACCGTATACCAAGTGCCCTCCAACCTAAATAGTTCAATTATTTAAACCATTTTCGACTCAAACCCCCGTGCATAAGAAAACCTCTCACGAACGGTATCCGCAAGCGCGAAGCGCTGAGGACTTAGAGAGTGAGAGGTTTTCTTCTAGTAGCGTTCTTTGATCTCCCCCCTCGTATACGCCCTCATCAATCCCTTCAAAAAGCCAATCCGCTCCCGATACATCTTACCTTCATCGGTGTCGCCGATCAGCATCCGACTATCCATACGGTCGACGGTGGTGACATTGGGTGAGTAGGTTTCGATTTCGTTTTGGAGAGCATCGTAGTCGTCATGCTCAGCCAAGGCGATATGGTGAGAGTTAAAAATCAGGGTGTAGCCATTGATGCCGGTCTTCTTGTGGTAGGACTTGGCAATTCCGCCATCGATGACGAAGAGGCGGCCGTTGCCCTTCATGGGCTTTTCGCCGGAGGAGGCTTTGACGGGAACATGGCCATTGATGATATGGGAGTGCTTCGAGGTCAGCCCGAAATCCTTGAGGATTCGAAGGCAGACTTCCTCTTCATCGGAAAGGACGAAGTAGGGGTTGTAGTCTTCTTTGTGGAGAGCCTTCTCGTCGAGGAAGTAGCGCTCAAAGGTGGCCATCTTACTCTTACCGAAGAGGGGACTCTTCTTGCCACACCAGAGGTACCACATAAAGTCGACAGCGTCGTTCTTTTGCTTGCTGCCTTTGGGGGCGTAATAGGCCTGGGTGACCATATAGTCAATATAGTCCATTAGGCTTTTGCCTCCGTAGGTACGGCCATCAATCGTAATTTCATCGTAGCTGCCATCTTCCTTCATGGGGATGCAGCCGTGATAGAGGAGGTTGTCGTTGTAGGTGAGGTAGGTAGACCCGTTGGAGTACATGAACTGCATGTGGCGCTTGAGGGGCTCGGAGTGGGTGAAGGAGGCGATGATGGACCTCATCAAGTCCTTCTCTTGGGGGCTCAGCTCAAGGGGATCCTCGGGATCGATAGTGGGGAAGTTGGTATCCTTCAGGGGATACTCGATTCCTTCGTGGATGAAGACACCCTTCTCGTAGTCGATCTTTTCGAGGACGATACGGTCGTCCATATCATATTCGGGGTGACGCTTGAGGAGTTGGCCTTCGAGTTTGAACTCGAGGATGGCCACCGCTTTGTGCATGCGGGCGGCTTGATCGTCGTCGACGATATCGTAGATGTTTTCGTCGAAGCGCTTAGACTTGAACAGCTCACAAGGGTCATCGCCATAAACCACTTCCGCGAAATCGTTGAGGATGCGGATATGTATGCTGTAGCCATCTTCCAGGGAGTCGAAGCCATTGTAGCGGATAGCATTACGAAGAACGGAGGCCATACAAGCCTCATTCCCCAACGCCGCACCCATCCAGACGATGTCGTGGTTACCCCATTGGATATCGACTTGGTCGAAGTCGATGAGCTCTTCCATGATGTTGTGAGGGCCAGGCCCGCGGTCGTAGATGTCGCCGACGAGGTGGATGTGATTGACGCATATCTTTTGGATGGAATGGCAGAGCTCGACGATGAAGTCGAATTGGCCGTCTTCACCGATGATGGAATCGATCATAGCTAGGTAGTAGGCGTGGCGATCAATTTCACCATCGTTGGTGAAGAAAAGTTCCTCGATAATCTCGCTGTAGCGCTGGGGGATCTTGGCTCGGATATCGTCCCGAGGGTATTTGGAGGCGATGAAGCGAGCTACCTCGACGAGTTGGAGGATGGTCTCGCGAACCCATCTGGGGTCGCCTAAAAATGCCTTCCTTTTATTAAGGGCATTCCGGGGGTCATAGATGATGCTTGCCAATTCGTTCTGTCTGGTTTCAGACAGGCGAGTGCGATAGACGTCTCGGATCTTTCTTCGGATGTTGCCCGATGCGGATCGGACTAAGTGCAAGAAGGCGCGGTCTTCGCCGTGGACATCACTGAAAAAATATTCCGTCCCTTTGGGAAGATGCATTTTTGCCTCGAGTCGAAGAATTTCACCGTTAGCTGCTAACTTGTTTGGGAATTCATCGGCTAGCATCAGCATTAAATGCTTATTTTGCATGTTTGAAATCTCCTTTCGCAGTAATTTATTCATACTAGTGGTTAACTTACTTCAATTATATCAATGGAAGTCATAAATTGACATATAAAACGAATATATAAAAAAGAAGGAAAAATTAGAGAATAAAACTTGCATTCATTATTGGTTTCATGTATTATATTCAGGTGTCCTGAAATACAAGCGGTGAAGTAAGAGGTTGCTTGGATGCTGAAGGACTTCTAAAGGCGTTGCAATTGCGACGTACTAGAGGGAAGGCATAAGCCAAGGGAATTCTTGCAGAGCAGTTCGATTTCATTCGAACGACTACCGATCCGGTATTTCATTTTTTAAGGGCTGGGGTGGGCACACCCGGCTACGTGTATCGGACGATAGAGCACAGTAAGTGCGAAACCACAAGGAGGAAAGAAATTAATGGCAAATCAGAAGATCAGAATCAGACTTAGAGCTTACGATCATGAAGTGATCGACGCATCAGCACAAAAGATTGTCGAAGCTTGTAAGCGCAGCGGTGCAGACGTTAGTGGTCCAATTCCACTACCAACAGAGAAGGAAATCATCACTATTTTACGTGCCGTTCATAAGTACAAAGATTCTCGTGAGCAATTCGAACAACGTACACATAAACGTCTAATCGACATTGTAAATCCAAATGGAAAAACGCTTGAAGCATTAAAGAAGTTAAACTTACCTGCTGGCGTTGATATCGAGATCAAGCTGTAACCCCATTAGAATGATCACTACTATATAGAAGAGTCTATGGTGATCCGCTGTAATATTAGGAGGTAACTCGTGAAGAGTATTTTAGGAAGAAAAGTCGGCATGACTCAAATTTTCGATGCTGATGGTGTAGTCACACCGGTCACTGTCGTACAAGCAGGTCCAATGACTGTCACTCAAGTGAAGACAGTCGATACTGATGGCTATAACGCAATTCAAGTTGGATATTTAGATAAGAAAGAAAAAAGAGTGAATGGCCCGGCAAAAGGTCACTTTGCAAAAGCAGACGTTGCTGCAAAGAAAGTTTTGCGCGAGATTCGCTTAAATGATGAAGATGAAGCTTATGAATTAGGTCAAGAGATTAACGCTTCCATCTTTGAAGCAGACGACATGGTTGACGTTGTCGGAACTTCAAAGGGTAAGGGAACGCAAGGTGCGATTAAGCGCTGGAACTACGGACGTGGTCCTTCAAGTCACGGTTCTAAGTCACACCGCGTAGCAGGTGCTCGTTCAGCCGGTTCATATCCTGCACGTGTTTTCCCAGGTCGCAAGGGCTCAGGTAAGATGGGTCACGACCGTGTAACTGTACAAAACTTGAGAGTAGTTCGTGTTGACGAAGAAAACAACTTACTATTGATCAAGGGTGCGGTACCAGGACCTAAGGGTGGCATCGTTACGGTTAAATCAGCTGTCAAGGCTTCGAAGTAGTTAGGAGGGACCAATGCCAAAGATTAATGTTCTAGATCAGAAAGGTTCAGTAGTTAGTGAACTTGAATTATCGGAAGGTCTTTTCGATGTTGAAGTGAATGAGCATGCTGTTTACCAAGTCGTAAAGAATCACTTAGCTAACCGTCGTCAAGGCACACAATCTGCTAAAACCCGTGCTGAGGTACGTGGTGGTGGTAGAAAGCCATGGCGCCAAAAGGGTACCGGCCGCGCTCGTCACGGTTCACGTACGTCTCCAATCTGGAGAGGCGGTGGTATGACCTTCGCTGTTAAGCCTAGAGATTACAGCTACACCACACCAAAGAAAATTCGTCGTTTAGCGATGAAGTCGGTCCTTACTTCTAAGGTAAGAGACGACGAAATGATCGTTTTAGATAAACTTTCATTCGATAACTACAGTACTAAAGAAGCAGTTGCAATCTTAGAGGCAATTAAAGCGGCAAAGAAAGCTTTAATCGTTGTCGAGAAGGCAGATGACAAAGTTCTACGTTCATTCAAGAACCTAGCTAACGTTGAGACCGTATCCGTCAACAATATGAATGTTTACGACCTACTCCGTTTCGACTCACTTGTCATTACCCAGGACGCGCTCAAAGTTGCTGAGGAGGTATTCCAATAATGAAATCACCATATGATATTCTCATTGCTCCAATCATCACTGAGCAAGCGATGGATCAGATGAGCGAAAACAAGTATTCGTTCAAAGTACATCCAAAGGCAAATAAAGCTGAGATTCGCCTAGCCGTTGAACAAGCTTTTGATGGCGTTAAGGTAAAGAAAGTAAATACGATGAACCGCAGAGGAAAGACTCGCCGAATCGGCTATCACTACAGCAAGACCTCTGACTGGAAGAAAGCAATAGTGACATTAACAGACGATTCGAAGGCAATTGAATTCTTCGAAGGTTTGGAATAATCGAGACAGGAGGAACTGATGGGTATTCAAAGATATAAACCAACCTCAGCTGGACGCCGAGTAATGAGCGTCTCAACATTTGAGGAAATTACAGCAACTAAGCCTGAAAAGTCATTAACTACTAGTCTCACGAAAAAAGGTGGCAGAAACAATACCGGTAGAACTACACTTCGCTTCCGCGGAGGCGGTGCTAAGAGACGTTACCGTATTATTGACTTCAAGAGAAATAAAGATAACATCCCTGCAACTGTGAAGACGATCGAGTACGATCCCAACCGTTCGGCTAATATCGCCCTTCTCGTTTACGCAGACGGTGAAAAGAGATACATCATTGCACCAAAAGATTTAAGCGTTGGTCAAGTTGTAGAATCCGGAGACAGCGTAGATATCGTAGCAGGAAACGCACTCCCACTTCGCTCAATCCCTGTAGGTACAATCCTTCACAACGTTGAAATGAAGCCTGGCAAGGGTGGACAAATCGCTCGTTCAGCTGGTGCCGAAGTTCAACTGATGGCTAAGGAAGGCAAGTATGCCCAACTGAAGATGCCATCCGGCGAGTTCAGACTTGTACCACTAGACTGTAAAGCAACGGTTGGTCAAGTCGGTAAGACTGACCACAGCTTGATTCGTTTAGGTAAAGCAGGTAAGTCTCGTAACCTAGGTCGTAAGCCTCACGTTCGCGGTTCAGCGATGAACCCTGTAGATCACCCACACGGTGGTGGTGAAGGTCGCGCACCTGTAGGTCGCCCAGCACCAATGACACCTTGGGGCAAGAAGTCACGTGGCGTGAAGACGAGAAGAGATAAGCAAGAATCTTCAAAGTACATCGTACGTAGAAGAACGAAGTAGGAGGATGAGATGAGTAGATCACTTAAAAAGGGACCTTTCGTTGATGACCATCTGATGAAGAAGGTCGACGCCCTTAATGAGAGTAATAAAAAGCAAGTTATTAAAACATGGTCACGTCGTTCTACAATTTTCCCTGACTTCGTTGGACACACCATCGCAGTTCATGATGGAAGAAAACACGTGCCTATCTATATCACAGAAGACATGGTTGGACACAAACTCGGTGAGTTCGTTCCCACTCGTACCTTCAAAGGTCACGTTGGCAAATCCGACAGATCTTCTGGACGCTAGGAGGTAGAGACAATGCAAGCAAGAGCAGAAGCAAAATATGTAAGAATCTCTCCTCGCAAAGTAAATTACATCTGCAAAGAGATTCGTGGAAAAAATGTAAATGAAGCATTAAACATTCTTCGATTCACTCCAAAGAAGGGTGCTAGAGTTTTGGAAGGTGTCTTACTTTCCGCTATAGCCAATGCAGAAAACAACCTTAGCCTTGATGCAGAGACATTGATTGTCGATAACTGCTGGGCAAATGATGGCCCAACCATGAAGCGTTGGAGACCTAAAGCTAAAGGTGCTGCATATCCGATTCTAAAGAGAACATCACACGTTGGCGTTATTGTGAAGGAAAAAGAGGAGGAAGAAGTTTAATGGGTCAAAAAGTAAATCCTAAAGGCTTACGCGTTGGAGTTATCAAAGACTGGGATTCCAACTGGTTCGCTGATAAGAAAGATTTCAGCCAGCTTCTAGAAGAAGATCACAAGATTCGTGAACTCATTAAGAACAAGCTTTCTGAATCAGGTCTTTCCACAATTAATATTGAAAGAACAATGGGCCGCATCCGTATTACTATCAACACAGCTAAGCCTGGTGTTGTTATCGGTAAGGACGGCGCATCCGTTACTGAATTAAAGAGTGAATTAGAAAAGTTATCCGGCAAGACCGTCGTCATCAACGTTGAAGCTATCAAGAACCAAGACATTGATGCTCAGCTAGTTGCTGAACGTATCGCCGGTGATCTAGAGCGTCGTATCACTTTCCGTCGTGCCATGAAGCAAGCGATCCAAAGAACTATGCGTGCAGGCGGTAAAGGTATCAAGACTTCAGTTGCAGGTCGTTTGGGTGGAGCCGATATGGCCAGAACCGAACACTACTCTGAAGGAACTATTCCACTACAAACACTACGTGCAGATATCCGTTACGGAGAAGCTACTGCCCGTACTCAATACGGTGCGATTGGTGTAAAGGTATGGATCTACCTTGGTGAAGTATTGCCAGGTATGAAGTCAGCTGAAGAGCCAAAACCACAAAGAGAAGAACGTCGTGGTCGTCGTCGCAACAATAATAACCGTCAAGGCAACAACACCGGCGGAAACCGTCAAGGACGCGACAACAGAAACAACAGACGCAACGATCAATCAAACCGTGGCTCAAATCGATAAGCTGTGGCTAGGAGGTAACGAGATATGTTAATGCCAAAAAGAGTAAAACGCCGTCGCGTACACCGTGGCAGAATGACAGGTTTGGCAACTAGAGGAAACACCATCACTTACGGTGATTATGGTCTTCAAGCTCTAGAACCTTGCTGGATGACAGCAAACCAAATCGAGTCTGCGCGTCGTGCGATGACACGTGCGATTAAACGTGGTGGTAACATCTGGATTAAAGTATTCCCAGACAAGCCAGTTACACAAAAACCAGCTGAAGTACGTATGGGTTCCGGTAAAGGTTCACCTGAGTACTGGGTAGCTGTTGTTAAACCAGGACGCATCCTATTTGAAATGGGTGGTATTCCTGAAGAACTAGCAAGAGAAGCTATGCGCTTAGCTGCTGCGAAGCTTCCTATTAAGACTAAGTTCGTGGTTAAGGAAAAGAATGTTAAGGAAGGTGACTAATAATGAGAGCGAATGAAATTCGTAATTTGTCCGACAAGGACCTTGTTCAGAAGTTGCAAGATCTGAAGCAAGAATTATTTAATCTTCGCTTTCAGAACGCCACTGGCCAATTAGAGAATCCTCATGCAATTGGTAATGTTAAGCAGGATATCGCGCGTGTTAAGACTGTGCAACGCGAAAGAGAACTTGATTTAAGAAAGGAGGCTTAAGCCATGGAAAGAACTACAGCTCGTAAGACAATTACAGGTATAGTCGTTTCGGACAAGATGGAGAAGACTATCGTTGTCGAGGTACAAGATATGGTAAAGCATCCCACTTATCACAAAATGCTTCGCAGAAGTTCTCGCATTAAAGCACACGACGAAAGCAACCAAGCTAAGGTTGGGGACCGCGTACTGTTAATGGAAACAAGACCACTATCTAAAGATAAGAGATTTCGTCTTGTTGAAATCCTCGAAGAAGCTAAGTAGGTAGAAGGAGGATTCAATGATACAAGTAGAAAGTAGATTAAAAGTAGCAGATAACTCAGGAGCGAGAGAAGTTCTTGTTATCCGCGTTGTAGGTGGTACCGGCCGTAAGTATGCTAACGTTGGAGATGTTATCATCTGTACAGTTAAGCAAGCAATCCCAGGCGGTAACGTCAAGAAGGGTGACATTGTTAAGGCAGTTGTCGTCCGTACAAAGACTGGTGTAAACCGTGAAGACGGTAGCCACATCCGCTTCGATGATAACGCTGCTGTTATTATTAAAGATGATAAGAACCCAGTAGGAACGCGTATTTTCGGTCCTGTTACAAGAGAGCTTCGTGGAAATGGATACATGAGAATTATTTCCTTAGCTCCTGAAGTGTTATAAGGGGGGAACTATGCACGTTAAAACTGGAGATAAAGTTCAAGTTATCGCTGGCAAATACAAAGGTGCAACGGGCACAGTCCTTGCAGCTTTTCCTAAAGAGAATCGCGTTATCGTAGAGGGTGTCAACATGCAAGTGAAGCATGCAAAGCCAAGAGGCATGAATCAACCTGGCGGTCGTTCAGAGACTGAGGGTAAGATCCACGCTTCCAACGTTCTTCTATATGATGAAAAAGAGAAGAAGGGTGTGCGCACTCGTTACGAGATTAAAAACGATAAGAAGGTTCGCGTTTCAACAAAATCCGGCGAACAGCTAGATAAATAAGGGGGCACATAATGTCAGAAGCATCTAGATTAGTTCAATATTATAGAGATGAAGTTGTGCCTGCAATGATCAAAGAGTTTAATTACGAGAATGTAATGCAAGTGCCAAAGCTAGAGAAAATTGTCATTAACATCGCCGTCGGCGAAGCCAAGGACAATCCAAAGCTTTTGGAAAGTGCAGTTCGTGAATTAACCGTAATCAGTGGGCAAAAGCCAGTAACGATCAAAGCAAAGAAGTCTGTAGCTAACTTCAAGCTTCGTGAAGGTCAATCAATTGCAACAAAAGTTACCCTTCGTCATAAGAAAATGTATGATTTTTTCGACCGCTTAGTCAACATTGCACTTCCACGTGTACGTGACTTCCGTGGCGTTTCAGATACTTCTTTCGATGGCCGTGGCAACTATGCAATGGGAATCAAAGAACAGTTGATTTTCCCAGAAATCAGTTATGATGAAATCGACGATATCCGCGGTATGGACATCATCGTTGTTACAACTGCAAATACTGACGAAGAAGCAAAAGCATTCCTAGAACTCATGGGTATGCCTTTCATCAAGAGAGACTAGGAGGACTAAATGGCAAAAAAATCATTAATCGCTAAACAAAAAAGAACGCCCAAGTTCTCGACAAGAGCTTACACACGCTGCAACATTTGTGGAAGACCACACAGTGTACTTCGCAAGTATGGCGTCTGCCGTATTTGTTTTCGAGAATTAGCATACCGTGGTGAAATTCCTGGTGTGAAAAAAGCTAGTTGGTAGTTTGAGAGGGAGGACAAAAATATGATGACAGATCCGATCGCGGATATGCTTACCAGAATCCGCAACGGCAATATGAGAAAGCACGAATCTGTAGAGGTTCCCGCTTCGAATATGAAAAAAAGCCTCGCTCAGATTCTTTTGGATGAAGGTTTTATCAAGGGTTACAACGTAACTGAAGATAACAAGCAAGACGTAATTACAATCGACTTAAAATATGTTGAAGATGAACGTACAATCTCAGGTATCAAGAAGATTTCTAAGCCAGGTCGTCGTGTGTACGTTGGCGCTAAGGATGTCCCAAGTGTTTTGGGCGGTCTAGGGATTGCAATCCTCTCAACTTCACATGGCATGATGACTGACAAGCAAGCGCGCAAAGAAGGCGTTGGTGGAGAAGTCATCTGCTACGTATGGTAATTGAGTAGAGGAGGATGAGATGTCAAGAATTGGATTAAAACCGATTGAAATTCCATCAGGTGTGGATATCACAATCGATGATAATAACAAGGTAACTGTAAAGGGGCCAAAAGGCGAACTTAACGAAACAGTCGATTCAAGATTCAACCTTGTCATGGAAGATGGCGTGTTGAGTGTGGAAAGACCAGACGAGACGAAGGAAACAAAATCCCTTCACGGCCTTTACCGCTCTTTAGTTGCTAACATGGTTGAAGGCGTTACCGAAGGTTACTCAAAGAAGTTATTGATTGAGGGAACAGGTTACCGTGCGCAAAAGCAAGCGAAGAACCTGGTTATGAACCTTGGTTATGCTCACCAAGTTATTATGCCTGACACAGATGAAGTAGAGACAGAAGTACCAGACGATCGTACAATCATCGTGCGTGGTATTAACAAGCAAGCAGTCGGAAACTTTGCCGCAAACATTCGTAAGTGGAGATTACCTGAACCTTATAAGGGCAAGGGCATTCGCTATGAGAACGAGCATGTGCGTCGTAAAGTTGGTAAGACTGGTAAATAAGGAGGCTAAATTTGGCTAAGATTAACAGAAATGCGAACCGAGTTGCTAGACATGCTCGTATTCGTAAGAAAATTGCCGGTACTCCCGAAAGACCACGTCTCAACGTCTATAAGAGTAATGCAAATATTTACGCACAAATTATTGATGATTCAACAGGAGCTACCTTGATTTCAGCTTCTACATTGGATGCTGATCTAAAGGGTGACTACCAAGGAAAAGCAAATGTGGAATCCGCAAAAGCAGTAGGTAAGCTTGTTGCTGAACGTGCTAAGGATAAAGGCATTGACACGGTCGTTTTCGATCGTTCCGGATATATTTACCATGGCAAGGTAGCAGCTCTAGCAGATGCTGCCAGAGAAGCTGGCTTAAAGCTGTAATTGGAGAGGAGAATACGAATGTATAGAGAAGATAACAAGCAAGAGCTTGAAGAAAGAGTAATCTTCATCAACCGCGTCTCCAAGACGGCGAAGGGTGGTAGAACAGCACGTTTTACTGCACTTGTAGCAGTTGGCGATGGCAATGGTAGAGTTGGCATTGGCACCGGCAAGTCTTTGGAAGTTCCAGAGGCAATCCGTAAAGGTGTTGAAGATGCAAAGAAGAACATGGTTTCCATTCCGCTTGTAGGAACAACTATTCCTCACCGCATTGAAGCTGTTGATGGAGCAGGTCACGTACTATTAATTCCAGCCTATGAAGGTACCGGAGTTATTGCAGGTGGTCCAGTCCGTGCAGTCTGCGAGTTAGCTGGAATCCGCGATATTCGTGCAAAGTCATTAGGATCTGCTAATGCGAGAAGTATTGCGAATGCGACAATGAAAGCATTAACAAGCATGAAAACCGCAGAACAAGTTGCTCGTCTACGTGGTAAATCTGTAGATGAAATACTTAGCTAGGAGGTCTTCATGGCTAAACTTTCAATCACATTAACCAAATCATATATTGGTAAAAAAGAACAACATAAGAAGACTGGACAAGCTCTAGGTTTAAAGACCGTTGGGCAAACTGTGGTTAAGGAAGATAGTGAAACCGTTCGTGGTATGATCCGCACTATTGACTTCATGGTAGATGTCCAAGAAGTTGAATAAGGAGGTAAGAATGAAACTTCACGATTTAAAGCCGGCTCGCGGTGGTAAAACACAAAAGAGAAAACGCGTCGGTCGTGGACACGCCTCCGGTTGGGGCAAGTTTGCCGGTCGCGGACGCGATGGACAAAACTCCCGTAGCGGCGGTGGCGTAAGACCAGGCTTCGAGGGTGGACAACTTCCATTGTTCCGCCGTCTACCAAAGCGTGGCTTCCACAATCCATTCTCGACAGTTTACACGACGGTTAACGTTTCAGATTTAAACCAGTTTGAAGACGGTACTGTAGTAACACAAGAATTGCTTATCGAAAGCGGTCTGATTCATAAGTCAGAGTGCAAGGATGGCCTAAAGATTCTTGGAAACGGCGACTTAACGAAGAAGCTAACAGTACAAGCAACGAAGTTTTCTAAATCAGCAGAAGAGAAGATTACTGAGGCTGGTGGAAAGACTGAGGTGTTCTAATGTTTGCCACGCTAAGAAATGCATGGAAAGTCGATGAAACCCGAAAGCGTATAATATTTACACTATTAATGCTTGTAGTGATTCGTCTTGGAAATTCGTTGCCCGTACCATTTGCCAACATGGAAATGATCGGCGCAATTGCGGATATGATGGCAGGTAGTGTTCTTGGATTATTAAACTTGGTGAGCGGTGGTGGCCTCGCATCGATGAGCGTCTTTGCACTTGGTGTTGGTCCATATATCACAGCTTCTATTGTTATCCAGCTTTTGACTTTCGCAATCCCAGCTTTAGAGGAACTCTCTAAGGAAGGGGAAGACGGTCGGAAGAAGATTCAAAGAATCACAAGGCTCGTTGGCGTCGCTTTAGCTTTCCTTCAAGCTTTTGCCTTGGTGCAAGGTATCTTCGCACAAGCATTTGCTTTAGGTGGTTGGTTAGAGAAGACTATTGCTATCTTAGTGATGGTAGCTGGAGCTCAATTCCTCATCTGGATTGGTGATTTAATTACAGAAAAAGGAATCGGAAACGGCGTATCCTTCATCATCTTTGTCGGTATTGTCGCTTCAATTCCTGGTGTAGTGTACCAAAGAATCATGTCGATTATCGCAGGAATGCTTAATCCGATTGTATTCTTACTAATCGTACTAGCGGTTATTTTTATCACGGTTATCGTCGTGCTCTTATCTGAAGGGGAAAGAAAAGTTCCTGTTCAATACGCAAAGCGCGTTGTTGGACGTAAGATGTACGGTGGACAAGCAACCCACATCCCCATTAAGGTAAATATGAGTGGTGTACTTCCGGTCATCTTCGCTATGGCCCTCCTCTCCCTACCTAACACGTTAGCTCTGCTATTCGGTGGTGGTGTTCAAGAGTTTGTCACAACATGGTTAACGCCAAGCGGATGGGGCGGATTCATTATTCAATCCATCTTGAAGATTGCTTTAATCATTCTATTTGCCTATTTCTACAACTCTATCCAGTTTAATGCCGGTGAGTATTCAAGAAACTTGCAACAAGCTGGTGGATTTATCCCAGGTATTAGACCTGGCCGTCCAACGACTGACTACTTAAATCGTATCGTGCAAAGAATCACGCTGATAGGTGCAGTTATCCTCGCATTCCTATCCATCGTTCCTGAGTTGCTCTCTATGATTTTCAATGTTCCAATCCAAATTGGTGGAACCTCCGTCATTATCGTTGTAGGTGTCGTATTAGAAATGATTCGTACACTAGAGGCACAACTCCAGTTGCGCCACTACAAGGGGTTCCTAAACCGTTAGGTAGAAAGGGGTAAGCTAGTGAGATATGTACTACTAGGCCCTCCTGGTGCTGGGAAGGGTACGCAGGCTGCACAGTTCGTTGAAGAATACGGTGTTGTCCACATTTCAACGGGTGACATCTTTCGTTCGAACATCAAAGACGAGACCGAATTAGGCCTCAAAGTGAAAAGCTATCTTAACGAAGGAAAGCTTGTACCGGATGATTTAACCATTGACCTCGTCTGGGATCGCTTAGATCAAGACGACGCTCAGCACGGTTTTCTCTTGGATGGATTTCCAAGAACAATCGCCCAAGCAGAGGCATTTGATGCCGGTTTAGAAAAAAGGAATCTACTACTGGACGGTGTTATCCGTATCGAAGTCGATGAAGACATCCTGATACGCCGTCTAGCGGGTCGAAGAATTTGCAGTGAATGCGGTGCCACCTATCACGTAGATAATCACCCACCTCAAGTTGCAGGAATTTGTGACGTTTGTGGTGAGGAGTTAATCCAAAGAGCAGATGATTCTGAAGATACGGTCAAAGGACGAATTGATGTCTACAAAGAACAGACCTCACCCCTTATCGATTACTACAGAGAAAAGGGTGTACTGGTCGAAGTGGACGGCAGCAAGTCAGTTGAAGAAGTCTTCGAAGACATTCAAAACGCTGTAAATTGAGACCTATATGACTCAGGAAAGAAACATGGATAAGCAATGCGACCTTGTCCCCGGCCAGCTAGTTCGAGCAAAAGCTGGTCGAGACAAGGGAAGTATCTTTCTCGTACTCGAGATATTGGACTCAAAATTTGTGCATATCGTTAATGGTAAACGACGCACCTTAGAGCATCCAAAACGAAAACGTGTAACACATTTGCAACCGTTCAATATGGTTGTAGACGACTTTGAGGCGATGAAGAAGTCTCGAACATTCAATAATGCTCGCATAAAGAAATTATTACAAACCTATGATAGGAATGAGGAGGATTGCTAAATGTCGAATAAAGACGTCATTGAAGTTGAAGGCGTAGTTAAAGAGCGCCTCCCTAACGCGCTCTTCGTCGTTGAACTTGAGAATGGTCATGCAATTAATGCTCACATCTCAGGCAAGTTAAGGATGAACTATATCCGTATTCTCGAAGGTGATCGCGTCACCGTGGAACTCTCCCCTTATGATTTAACCAAGGGAAGAATCACATGGAGAAAGAAATAGGAGGTACTCAATGAAAGTAAGACCATCAGTAAAGAAGATGTGTGATAAATGCAAAGTCATCAAACGCAAAGGCAGAGTGATGGTGATTTGCGAGAATCCAAAGCACAAGCAACGTCAAGGCTAAACACGGAGGTGAAGGATTTTGGCTAGAATAGCTGGTATAGACTTACCAAGAGAGAAAAGAGTAGAAATCGGACTGACTTACATTTATGGTATCGGTCGTGCTCGCTCTAATGAAATTTTAAGCAATGCAGGCGTTAATCCGGACACACGTGTTCGTGATTTGACAGAAGATGAAGTTCAAAGCATCCGTGAGCAAATTGATCACTACCATGTTGAGGGTGATCTTCGCCGTGACGTGTCTCTAGACATCAAGCGTCTTCGCGAAATCAACTGCTACCGCGGTATCCGCCACAGAAGAAACCTTCCAGTTCGCGGACAAAACACTAAGAACAACTCAAGAACTCGTAAGGGTAAAAAGAAATAGGAGGAGCTTCGTATGGCACAACCAAAAGGCGCACGTCGTAGTGGCGGCAGAAGAAGAGTTAAAAAGAATATTGCTAGCGGACAAGCTCACATTGTTTCTACCTTCAATAATACGATTGTAACGATGTCTGACTTAAATGGTAATGTCCTTTCATGGGCATCCGCTGGTCAACTAGGTTTTCGCGGTTCAAGAAAATCTACACCATTTGCAGCGCAACAATGCGCAGAAGAAGCAGCAAAGAAGGCAATGGAACACGGTCTAAAGACGGTAGAAGTATACGTTAAGGGACCAGGTTCAGGCCGTGAATCTGCTATTCGTGCACTCGAGACTGTGGGCTTAAGTGTAACTTTGATTAAAGATATCACTCCAATTCCACATAATGGGTGTAGACCACCTAAAAGAAGAAGAGTATAAGGGAGGCAAGAATGGCAAGATATACTGGACCAATTTTAAAGAGATGCCGCGCACTTGAGATTGAACCTCAAGTTGTTGGAATCAATAAAAGCTCAAACCGTAATCCTGGCAACGCTCGCCGAAAGGTCAGCGATTATGGCGTACAATTACGAGAAAAGCAAAAAGCAAAATTCATCTACGGCATGACTGAAAAACCATTCCGTAACCTATACGCTCGCGCGGGTCGTATGGAAGGTCAAGCAGGTTGGAACCTGTTGAAACTTCTTGAACTACGTTTTGACAATGTTGTATACCGTATGGGATTTGCTTCAACTCGTCCTCAAGCTCGCCAACTTATCGTTCACGGGCACTTCCTTGTTAACGGTAAGAAAGTAGATATTCCTTCCATCACACTACAAGTGGGAGATATTATCACAGTAAAACAAAAGTCACGTAAGAACGGCATCTTTGCTCAGGCAGGAAGCAATGCTTGGAACCAAGTTCCTTGGGTTTCTGCTGATGAGGAAAAACTAGAAGGAAAGATTCTTTCTGAGCCTATGCGCGACAATATCGACTATCCTATCGAGGAGACTTTGATCGTCGAGCTTTACTCTAAATAATTGATCCGTCGCTTAGAAATGGATAGGAGGCTTGATCCGTGGTAAATAAACTGAATACGAAAGTTGAAATTCTGGAAATAGATGAAGAAGCTAGTTATGGCAAGTTTTCGATGGCGCCACTTGAACGTGGATATGGAACAACACTAGGCAACTCATTACGTCGAGTGCTGTTGTCTTCATTACCAGGCACTGCAATTTCAAGTATAAAGTTTGATGATGGTGTACCACATGAGTTTTCAACAATCCCAGGTGTAATGGAAGATGTAACGGAGATTGTCCTCAATCTAAAAGGTGTAGCTATTAAGCGCCTCGATAATAAAGGCGAAGCCGCTAATCTGCGCCTAGACATCGAGGGACCAAAGATCGTTACCGCTGGTGATATACAAGATAATACGGATGTTGAAATCGTAAATAGGGATCACTATATCTGTACAGTTAATAGCGAAGGTGCTATTCATATGGATCTAGTTGTAATCGATGGTAGCGGATATACCTTAGCCGATCAGAACAAGAACGAAAGCGATCCAATCGGCACAATAGCTATCGATTCCTCTTTCACTCCTGTATCAAAAGTAAATTATTCTGTTGAAAATACTAGAGTTGAACAAATAACTGACTATGACAAGCTCATTTTAGAGGTTTGGGCTAACGGTACTGTAACACCTCAGGAAGCTGTAGCTGCCGGGTCTCAAGTGCTTATTGACCACCTCAATCTGTTCACGGAACTACCAAATTATGTATTCGAAGAAGAAGTTGAGGTCGAAGAAGAGGTTGATGAAGAGAATCTCATTCTTGAAAAGCCAATCGAAGACCTTGATCTTTCCCTTAGAAGCTATAACTGCTTGAAGAGGGCAAATATCAACACTGTGGGCGACATCCTTGAATATGATGTCGCTGAGTTGAAGAAGATTCGAAACTTTGGTAAGAAGTCCTTTACAGAAGTTGAAAATAAAATTGATGAGCTCGGTTTAAAACTAACCGACAAGTCAGATGAGTAGGCAAGGAGGAGAATAACTTGGCCACACAAAGAAAATTAGGAAGAAGAACCGATCACCGCAACGCCATGTTGCGCAATCAGGTGGCTTCTTTGATGAAGAATGGCAAAATTACAACAACTGTAACTCGTGCCAAAGAAACACAGCGTTTGGCTGAGAAGATGATTACCCTAGGTAAGAAGGGTGATTTATCCTCTAACCGTGCAATTTCATCTTTCATTTATGATAACAAGGTTGCCCAGCTAATCGTTGAAGATATCGCTCCACGCTTTGCCGAACGCAATGGTGGTTATACTCGTATTCTACGTGTAGGACCCAGACGCGGCGACGGCTCAGAGATGGCGATTCTCGAGTTAGTTGACTAAGACAATAGGTAAAGGGCCTAATCCGACAGGATTCAGGCCCTTTCTTTTTATCCTATTACAAAAGTGGTATAATTGAAATGTTAATGACTATTCAGTCAGGAGGTAACGATGAAGAAGTTTATTAGCAACCACAAAGCACTAACCGTCATTATTTCATTAGTTTTACTAGTCTATATTGGAGGACTTGTATATTTCACCCTTACGTCTTATCCCAATACCACGGTGAATGGGGAAGACCGAAGCTTGATCTCAAGAGATGAGGTTTTCAACGTAGGGAAAAATGCAGATTCAGTGGAAGTCACTGGTCAGTTTGGAGAAAGCCTAACCGTTAATCCCAGAGACATTGATTACGTCTATGAGATTGAGGGCGAACCTGAGTTTGAAGAGAACAATTTTTTGTGGCCCTTGGAATTATTGCAAAGTCACGATTATGAAGTTAACTTTGTTGAGAAGTACGACGAAAAACTTTTAGACTTCCTGCTATTGGAATCCGAATTCGATGAAAATGGAAGACCGGCACAAAATGCCAGCATCGAAATTACCAATACGGAAGTAAAAATTATTCCCGAACAGACTGGTACAAAGGTGGACCATAAGGTGATCAAGGAGCAGATTTTGAATGCTATGGCCACTGGGGAAACCGAAGTCAGTGTAACCGATGCTTATGAGCAACCTACCATCAAAGCCGATGATCCTATTATCGTAGCAGAAGCAGATTCCTATTCCCATATTTTTGAAAACCAGATAACGCTTGATTTTGTTGACCGCCAATATACATTAGGTGGTATTGAATTGTTCAACATGCATCAGGAGAATGAAGCAGGCGACTTGATTATCGATGAGGAAGCTCTAGTCAATTGGGTAGCCCAAGTGGCAAGAGAAACGGACACCTACGGGACAACCAGAACATTTAATGCCACGGGAATCGGAGAAATTGAAGTGCCACCCGGAATTATGGGTTGGCAAATGAACGTCCAACTAACTGTAGATAAGATGATGGAACTGGCAAAAGAAGGTGGCCACCATACTATCGAACCGGTTTATAACATTTCCGCTCGCACAAGAGCTACGGACGAAATTGGTGGGACATACATCGAAGTCGATCTATCTAGGCAATATTTGTGGGCTTATGTAGACTATCAACTGGTTTTTGAGTCCTCCCTGGTTTCTGGTATGGGCGCTAGCGAGTGGTCTACGCCTGAAGGTGTTAATGAGATTTGGTCAAAAGAGCGAGATCGCATACTATACGGCACCAGTTTCGATACCGAAGTTGACTACGAGACACCCGTCAAGTATTGGATGCCAATCAATTGGAGTGGCGTCGGGTTTCATGATGCCGATTGGAGAGACACCTTTGGTGAAGAGATTTATATGAGCAATGGGTCTAACGGCTGTTTGAATTTACCTGAGCCTATAGCGGAGCAAATCTTTAACACCTACCCAACAGGAACACCAGTCGTTATTTATGAAAGTACTACCGACAACTCGAATCCTGAAAACTTATAGCAGTGGAGGAATCCTTGGGGAAATTAGAACATGAGCAACCGATGATATCGGTCAAGGGGGTTTCCTTCGCCTATCCGGCAATGGAAGGCGAGGAGAGTCATCTCGTCCTTGATGATATTAATATACAAGTGAATACGGGCGACTTCGTCGCCATCCTAGGTCACAATGGTTCAGGGAAGTCTACACTGGCCAAGCTTTTGAATGCCCAAATGTTGCCCAATCAGGGAAATATCGAAATTGCCGGCATGAATACAAAAAGTGAGGAAGACCTCTGGAATATCCGTGCAAAATGCGGGATTGTATTCCAAAACCCGGACAATCAAATGGTTGCGTCTATCGTCGAAGAAGATGTTGCCTTTGGACCGGAGAATCTTGGTGTGCCGCTACCTGAACTTCGCTATGTCGTCGATGAAGCCCTCCAGGCTGTTGAGATGTTTGATTATCGACGGAGACAACCTCAGCACTTATCCGGCGGTCAAAAGCAAAGGATAGCCATTGCAGGCGTGCTAGCGATGCGGCCTGATTGCATCATCATGGATGAACCGACGGCCATGCTCGATCCCATCGGCAGACGTGAAATCATGGAAACGATAGAGTACTTGAATAAGGAACAGGGCAAGACCATCCTGATGATCACCCACTTCATGGAGGAGGCGGCGAAAGCAAACCATGTTATCGTCATGAACGATGGGAAGATTGCCATGGACGGAACGCCCCAAGAAATCTTCTCCCAAGTGGAAAAGATGAGGGAACTGGAGTTAGATGTGCCTCAGGTTACCGAACTTGCCTATCTCTTGCACCAACAAGGGCTGAATTTTTCGCCTGAGATCTTAACTATAGACGATTTCGTGGAGGCCGTTCATGAGCATGGAATTTAAGGATGTCAGCTTCCACTATAATCAAAATTCGAAGCAACCGATTGTTGCCTTGGAAGGCGTCAATCTTACTATTGAAAAACATGAGTACGTCGGCTTGATTGGACACACAGGTTCTGGAAAATCTACCCTCGTTCAGCATATGAACGGGTTAAATAAACCGTCGCGAGGACGGGTAGTCGTCGACGGGACCGACACCTTGGATGAGAAGGCCAACCTCAAGCAACTCCGCCAGCGCGTAGGCATCGTCTTCCAGTACCCGGAAGACCAACTATTTGAAGAAACCATCTATCAGGATATTGCCTTCGGCCCAAAGAATTTGGGGTTGGATAAAGAAGAGATTGATGTTCGCGTCCGCAAAAGTATGGCCGCAGTTGGGTTGGATTTTGAAGAATTTAAAGATGAATCTCCCTTTGAAATCTCGGGAGGACAAAAGCGGCGGGTAGCCATCGCCGGTGTTTTGGCGTTAAAGCCCACCTATCTCGTCCTGGATGAACCGACTGCGGGGCTTGACCCCAGAGGTCGAGATGAGATCTTGCGGGAAATTAAAGGCATTTACGAGGCCAATCCGGAGCTTACGGTCATTCTCGTCACCCACTCCATGGAAGATATCGCCGAGCATGCCAATCGTATTCTCGTTGTTGACCAAGGTCGAATTGCCATGGACGGTAGTCCCGTTGAGATTTTCTCTCAAAAGGAAGAGTTGGAGAAGAGGGGATTAACTATTCCTCAGATCACCCAACTGATGATTCGTCTCAAGGACTTAGGCCTGGATATTGACCCATATGCCCTCACCGTGGAAGAAGCCTACCATACCCTGATGGCTAATTGGCAAGGAGGTCGCCATGAATGAGCGCGTAACGATTGGCCAATATATCCCAGGGGATAGCTTTATCCACCGCTTGGATCCAAGAATCAAGCTGGTCATCACGATTCTGTTTATCGTGCTGATTTTCTTTATCGATAGTTTTGTCGGCTTTGGCATCTTCTTCGCCTTTATTTTGGGGGTCATGTTCGTCGCCCAAATTCCTTTCATGAGACTTATGAAAGGCTTGCGGCCTATCCTCTTTATTATCCTCTTCACCTTCTTCCTCAATGTCTTCACGACACCCGGAAGAAGCGTATTCCAGTTTTGGATATTCAACTTTACGGAAGAGGGATTGTACAAGGGAGCCTTCACCTCGGTCCGGCTAGTGCTCTTGGTCTTTGGGACAACGATGTTGACCTTAACGACCAGCCCATTGGAACTGACCGATGGTATCGAGTCATTACTGAAGCCTTTGTCGGTAATCAAGTTCCCCGCCCATGAGTTAGCCATGATGATTTCCATTGCCTTAAGCTTTATCCCCACCCTTTTCGAGGAGGCGGATAAGATACGACGGGCTCAGATGGCCAGAGGAGCGGACTTCGAATCTGGCAACGTCCTCAACCGGGCGAAAGCAATGATCCCTCTTTTAGTCCCTCTCTTCTTGAATTCCTTTAGAAGGGCGGAAGAGCTGGGCACCGCTATGGAAGCCCGCTGCTATCGAGGCGGTAAGGGGAGGACAAGATTGAACCCCCTCCGTTTGGAAGTCAAAGATATCCTTGCTCTAATTTTAACTGCCGCTTTCTTCATAACGGTGGCGTATATTTGGTAAGAGGTTGTAATGAAAAATTATTTGCTGAGAATTGCTTATGATGGAAGTGCTTTCCATGGATTCCAGCTTCAGGAAGGACACCGGACAGTGAACGGTGTCCTTCAGCAATCCATAGAAAAATTAACGGGAAGGTCAACAAGGCTCATTGCTGCCGGTCGTACGGATGCGGGGGTCCATGCCGAGGACCAAGCCGTCAACTTCCTCACCACAACCGAAATCAGTCCCGAGGGCTTCTCCTACCATTTGCAAAAGGAACTTCCTGACGACATCCTGTGTCTGTCCTCTTCAGAGGTCCCCTTAGGCTTCCATGCCCGCTTTGCTTGCGAATCGAAAACCTACCGCTATGTGGTCAGCCTAAAAAAGCCCATGATGCCTACCGAGCGCTTATACAAGGCACCATGCAGCTACGACCTAAATCTGGAACTGATGGGCGAGGCACTAAAGCTCTTCGAAGGCGAACATGACTTCCGCTACTTTGCCAAATATAACCCCCTTCGTCAGCCAGTCCGACGGATTGATTCCTTCACGATGGAAAAAAAAGGAGAAGACTTGATCTTTCGTATCAAAGCCGAGAGCTTCCTCCACAACCAAATTCGCCTCATGATTGGGGCTCTGATCGAGGTCGGCCGCGGCCAATTCAACCTCGACGATATCAAAATCCAGCTGGAAGGAAAAGAACAGAGGAAGAGGCAGGTGACCTACCCAGCTTGTGGGTTAACCTTAGAGAAACTGGAGCTCAATGAGCAGAGCAACCGCTTTGTCAAATCGATGTAAAAACAGGCTGATTTTCCGCTTTCTATGCTACTATGTAGGAAGATGATGAAGGGAGAGAACCATGAAAAAATTCACGTTTACCAAAGAAGAAAGGTCATGGATTGCCTATGACATGGGAAATTCCGCCTATTCGATGGCGATTACAACAGCTCTACTTCCGCTATACTTTACAATGTTTAAGCCGGGAGAGGGAATGGAGATTGGTTACTACAATACGATAGCTTCTATACTCGTTGCTGTGCTGAGTCCAATTCTGGGTACTATCGCAGATTTTCGCGGGTACAAGAAGAAACTATTCACCTTTTTCTCTTTGTTAGGTATGGTAGCTACCGCCGGTTTAGCCGTCGTGCCCTACTACAATTGGCAGCTTTTGATGTTTATGTTTGTTCTGACTTATTTAGGTTTTGCGGGCGCCAATGTGTTTTACGATTCCTTTTTAATCGACGTAGCAGCCGATGATCGCTTGGATCGGGTTTCGGCATCCGGTTTCGCCTATGGCTATATCGCCTCAGTACTACCTTTCGCCATTTGTTTGGCGGCAGTATGGTTCTTAGGCATGGATGAGTTTATCGGTTTCCAGGTATCCTTTCTCATCACTGCAATCTGGTGGTTTATTTTCACGATGCCTATGTATCGAAACGTCCATCAGAAGCACTACGTGGAGCGGGTATCCAACCCAATTTCCAGCAGCTTTCGTCAACTCGGCCAAACCTTTAAGAACATCCGCCAACACCGCGTTATCGTCCTCTTTCTGATTGCTTACTTCCTCTATATTGACGGGGTAGACACGATTATCAAGATGGTCGTTCCTTACTCTGAGCAGGTCTTAGACGGTGGTGCCTTAAACATGTTTATCCTTCTTGGCATCCTACTGATTATTCAGATTATCGCCTTCCCGTTTGCCCTCTTCTATGGTCGTATGGCCGGCAAGGTGGGGTCCATGCGGATGATCCAAATTGCTATTATCACCTACATCGTGGCTGTTTTCTTTGCGGCAAGCATCACCCAGATTTGGCAAATCTTTATATTAGGCGCCCTAGTAGGTTCGGCACAAGGCGGCATACAAGCCTTATCCAGATCCTACTTTGCCAAGATTATTCCGAAAGAAAACTCCAACGAGTTCTTCGGTTTCTACAACATCTTTGGCAAGTTCGCTGCGATTTTGGGACCGATTATCATGGCCTCCATTACAGATATTACGGGCAATGCTCGTCTATCCATCTTCGGTATCCTGCCCCTCTTCATCGGTGGTTTTATTCTTACTTTCTTCTTACCGAAGGATAGCGACATTGTTCCACGAATTCCTGAGGACAAGGTGAGATGACCGACTACGGTTTTTATGCTTCGAATAAACTGAGTGCTCCACCTCGGGTAATTACCAGCCTGTTGGATAGCGATATTAAGTGGTCGACGACTGGGGAGTATCGAGAAGCGGCGAAGAATCACTGTGCGTCCACTTTGGCTTTGAACTTCTTTGTTTTGGATGCCTTTCGAAACGGAAAAGTTCTGGCTAAGGAAGAAAGAGACTATTATTTTGAAAAGGTCCATGGGCGGATAGGGGATGGCCCGGTGGCATTTTTAGCAAGCAAGGTGAAAGGTCTTTTTCAAGAGGAAAAAGGGAAGACTCCGGTAACCAGGACGCTTTATCACTTTCAAGATATGAAAGATGAGATCCTCCAAGGAAATCCGGTTGCTTTTTTGCTGCGGGTAGGACTGTTCAATTGGCATTGGGTGATGGCCACAGGAATTGCAGAAGTTCAAGGGCACAATGGGTCAGAGGCATACGTTCAAATCGTAGATAATTGGAATCCGGACCCGAGGTATTATAAAATGAATGAAAAGAGTAAACTGTGGTCAATGACGTCCTATCATTTTCCGCGGAACAAGGAGTACGTATGAGTGATGGTTTAAAGTGGTTAATCCCCATGTTGCCTATTTTGATTCTTATAGGTCTCATTTTATATATCGCCTTCCGAGTAAATAAATTTACCAGGGCTCTTCGAGACGCCCTTCCCAGAGATGCGCAAACAATAAAGGGCTTTGGCGAGATGGTGAAGTCTGCTCAGGAAGTTAAAGCGGAGACACCCCGGTCGCTGAATAATATGGAAAACGTCTATAGGCCCATGATAGGGAAAGACTATCCAAACCTAAGGATTGAGCAGTTAAAGAAACAGGCGGAGAGCCTACTTTATGCCTCGTATAAGGCAAGGGAAACGGGCGATTTGAGCGAGATCGAAGAGAAAGCCGGTCCCTACTATGTCCAGTCCTTACGGGAGCGAATCGAATTAAAGGGGAAGGATCCGGTTTTCCATAATATCAAGATTCATGACTCTGCCCTGAGTCGATATGCCTATGACCATGGCCAACGAATCATCGATTTTCAATTTGCTGTAGAGGCTAGATTGAAAGATGGAGGCAACCAGATTCAAAAGGTCCAGATGCGAGATACTATCCGTTTCCAGTTACTGGAAAATCTCCGCAAGTTTGAAGAGGACGGCGGATCGGATGAGATCCTGACGAAGAACTGTCCTAACTGTGGCGCACCTCTGCCAACTTTGCGGACGACGACTTGTTCCTACTGTGCAGCGTCGTTAAACCAAGTTGAGATTGCGGCTTGGTATCCGACATCAAT
The DNA here is from genome assembly GCA_964394795.1 of uncultured Peptoniphilaceae bacterium. Taxonomy (GTDB): domain Bacteria; phylum Bacillota; class Clostridia; order Tissierellales; family Peptoniphilaceae; genus CAYFUF01. The sequence goes on along the minus strand of CAYMYX010000001.1, from coordinate 39,113 downwards.
TAAGCCGGATAGGTGGTAGAATAACTTTATTACAATACAACGATGGCAGCGGTTATCCGTTGCCTTTTTCTTTATCCTTCACAACGTTCAAAAAGGCAGTCGCTTCTGCTACAATATGGAAAAGCTAGGAATCGAAGGGAGGGAGTCTATGATCGATCGAATAGCAAAAAAATCAAAACGATATATTAGCCTCGCTCTATTCTTAATGGCGATTGGTACGCTAGGTGCTTGGCTTTTTCAAACCAGTTTTGGCACGGTTAGCGTCAAGCAGATTTCTTGGGAGACGAGTACGGGTTATAGCCTCAATGGGATCCTTCTGACGCCAAAGGACCGACAAGAAGGGGACAAGCTACCTGCTGTGGTAACAACCCATGGCTGGTTTAATACGAAGGAGATGCAGGACCTAAACTATGTCGAGCTCTCACGGCGAGGGTTTGTCGTCTTGGCTTTGGATATGTATGGCCACGGGGGTTCTGAGATAGTCCCCGAGGACAGCTGGTTCACGGAAGCCCTCCATGGTAATGGAGTGTACGATGCCGTAGATTACCTTGCCCACTTGGATTATGTGGACAGTGAACGGATTGGTGTTACAGGCCACTCCAATGGTGCCTTAGCTTCAAACATCGCCGTGGCTGTTGATGATCAGGAGGATGAGCGCTTGATTTCGTCCGTGCTCCTAGTCGGTAACGATGGCTTTTACACCTCCGATGGAAACCAGTCTGTGCCCTTCAAAGAGTTTGATAAACTGGGCAACTACTATCAAGTTCGAGACGTAGGTATCATCGCACCGGAATATGATGACTTCTTTTTCCGAGTGGAGAAGGACAGAGAACAAACGGGTCATACCGCACCCAGAGAGTTCATCAACCAGATTACCGCTCAGTCCTTCTTGGCTTTCGGGGAGGAGCCAAGTGAAGAAAGAAGTGGTGGTACCTTATATCGCAATGATGCTGGCACCTTCCGCGTAATCTATCCCATCAAAGGAACCCACACTTGGGCTCACTTCTCCCAAGAGGAAGCAGTGAGGGTAGTCGAGTTCTTTGATGAGAGTCTGGGCGCACCAAAGGAGATACCCAGCGACAACCAGATTTGGACCGGCAAGATTTTCTTCAATGCGGTAGGTTTAATAGGTTTTCTCATCTTCTTCACCAACTTTATGATCTACATGTCGAGAAGTAAATTCTTTGCCCCCCTGAAAAGAATAGAAGCAATAAACTTCCCTCAGGACGCTCAGTTTAGGAAGATGGTAGGGCGGTTAGTTATTGCAACAGGCATCTTTACCGTGGTCAGCTTTTATGCGAATACATGGACCTCCTTCTTTCAACCAAGCCCATTTAAGCAGCTGGCGACTTGGGTGCTGGGGATGTGGTCTCTGACGCTTGCTATCTTCATCTTCTTCGGCATCCACCGTGTCATGAAAAAATCGGGCCATAGAGTCTCCATAAAGCTCATTCCACCAGTAAAAATAATCCAGTACACAGTCGCATTAGCTGTTGTCAGTGTGGCGGCATCCTATGCCTTCGTTTTTATGGCGGACTACTTCTTCCAAGTCGACTTTCGAATTTGGTTGATTGCTCTAAGAGCCTTTGAGGGAAACAAGTTGATGCATATACTGGTTTATTTGCCTTTCTATTTGCTCTTCTATCTTGCTTTTGGCCTCTTGACCACCCTGTATAGAGAAACAAGGAAAAGAAAGATAGGGGATGTTGCCATCAGTCTCATCATGAGCATACCTTTGATATTGATGGTGGTCGGCACCTACGGAACCTTCTTTACAACAGGTTACTTGCCCCATGAGTTTCTGGGGATGACCTCCGATGGGGGAATCCTAGGTATCTGGCTCTTTGTGACAAGCTTCTATATCTTCGCCACAACGTATATAGGTCAGAAGGTAGCTCATGCGACGAAGAATATTTATTTGGCGAGTATTGCCTCCGCTCTGTTGATTACCATCATGCAAGTGACCAATACGTTGACGGTATTGTAGGGGTTGCAAGAGAATGGCCCCAATAGGGATGGTTAAGCCAATTTATCGGAAGTTTTCTTGACAAGATGAGGGCGATTTGATAGTATAGTCGAGTATCTGTTTGGGCAGCTAGATAGAGCCCTTTGGATATCTTCGGTAATTCCTTCGCAGCGTCGATGTGCGAAACATAAATTGTCGAATGAACAAAAACCGCCTCCTCAACGAGCGGAGTCTAAATAGTTGAGGCAAAGATTGAAAAAGGAGAAAGCAATGAAAACATATTTAGCTAAACCACAAGAAGTTGAGCGTAAATGGTATGTTATCGATGCAACTGACCAAGTACTAGGTCGCCTAGCTACTCAGGTTGCAACGATCCTTCGTGGAAAGAACAAGCCTACCTTTACACCAAACGTTGATACCGGTGACTACGTCATCATTGTCAATGCAGAAAAGATCCGTTTAACAGGTAACAAAGAGAACCAAAAAGTCTACGAGCACTTTACTGGTTATCCAGGTGGACTTCGCCAAACCTCTTACCAAGACATGTTAAAGAAACACCCAGAGCGCATCATCGAGAAGGCTGTAAAAGGCATGCTTCCTAAGAATACCTTAGGCAGACAGATGTATCGCAAGCTTAGAGTTTATGCAGGTCCAGAGCACAATCATGATGCTCAAATGCCTGAAGAACTATCACTATAGTAGGGGGTTGAAATGGCAACAGCATATTTAGGAACAGGCCGTAGAAAAACAGCTATCGCTCGCGTTCGTTTAACAGCAGGTAGCGGAAAATTCATGATTAATGGTTTTGATATTTCTGAATACTTCGATTATCAAACACTTGTAGATATTGCAAAGTCCCCTCTACAGTTAACTGGCAACCTAGAGAACTACGATGTCAACGTTAACGTTAAGGGTGGTGGTTTCACTGGTCAAGCAGGTGCAATCCGTCACGGAGTAGCTCGCGCTCTAGTTGAATCCGATGCAGACTTACGTCCAACTTTGAAGAAGGAAGGTTACCTAACACGTGACCCACGTAAAAAGGAACGTTACAAGTACGGATTTAAGAAAGCTCGTAAGAGCCCACAATTCTCTAAGCGTTAATGGTTGCTTAGATCAATATTTCAATAAAAAGGCTGTGCCGGTTTTCGGTGCAGTCTTTTTCTTCTTATAGTTTACTTTTATCAGTTGATAACTTATTAGTATTAGTTTAAGTTTAACTAAAGGAACAAAGTAACTTATAATGAGGTAGGATTGGTTGCACTAAAGAAGACCGAACTATAAAGGATGGGAAGGAGTCTGTCATATGGAGTATTCTCTCTCAGATAACAATAAAAGACTGAAGCATAAACAGGACAGCCATGCTCAAGCTGATACTCTGATTAATGATTATTTAGAGATTGCGATAGATATTGGTGCCGAAATGTTGATTTCGGGAGCAGAAATCAATCGAATCGAAGATACAATAAGCAGGATTTGTAAGGCTTACGGTGCCGATAAAGTCGATGTTTTTTCAATGAATTACGTGATTATGGTGACCGTTAGAGGTGAAAGAATTCAAACATATACCCAGACCAGACGGATTCCTCATTTTATGTCTAACTTGGATGCGGTATCTGATTACAATAGTCTGTCCCGACAAATTTGTAGCGAGTATTATACACCATCTGAAATCAGGAACAAGATTAACGAAATCAAAGCGAAACCTCGCTATAGTTTAGCTGTAATCGCATTAGCTTACGCGATTATTTCAGCTTCCTTTACATTCTTCTTTGGCGGACTTCCATACGATGCCTTCGCTTCTGGAATTATTGGTGTTGGGATGGCATTCGTTGAAAGTTTTTTGAAACGCTTACAGATTAATCGCTTTTTAATTATCGCCTTCACTACTTTTGTAGCCGGATCTTTATCGATACTAGCTGTGAATATCGGTGTTGGTTATAGCAGCGAAATAATCTCCATGGGTAATATTATGGTTTTAGTAACAGGGCTCCTATTTACTAACGCCATACGAGATTTGTTTATGGATAACATGTTATCCGGTAGTGTTAGAATTATCAGCGCTTTGTTGGTCGTTTTGGCTATAGGCTTTGGCTTTGCCCTAAGCTCTTTGTTTTGGAGGTAGTTATGACTCATGAAATAATCCAAATTCTCTCTGCCTTTGCGGGATCTTTTGGCTTTGGTTTAACCTTCAATCTAAGAGGAAGAAATCTTGCTTTGGCTTCACTTGGAGGACTACTAGATTGGGCAGTATATCTGTTAGTTGGCTTATTTACAGATTTTGAACCTATACAGATTTTCTTTGCTTCGTTGTTTTTAGGGCTATATGCCGAAGTTGTAGCCAGGATCTTTAAGGCTCCCACAACGGTCTTCCTAGCTGTTGGAGTAATTCCATTGATACCAGGTTCGGCTTTATTCTTAGCAGGTAGTGAAATATTCATGGGATCCTGGCCCCTGATTAACCATTATCTAATCATTGCTTTATACACCGCGGTAGCAATTACCGGTGGTTTGATTATAGCGATATTTATAACCCAGTTGATTCTAGGTATATATCGGAGATATTTTAAAGAGAAAAAACAAGAGATAAAGCTTGTTCCGTAAGCTGAGTCTCTTGTTTTCTATTGAAGAACTTTTCTTTTTCTAAAGAATTGCCAGGCTATCAGTAATGATAGTAACTCAGTAATAGGGAAGGCTGCCCATATCCCTAGTAAACCGAACATGGATGACAATAACCATACTATTGGGATTAATAGATGAAAATGCATTTGACGATTTTGTCTCTGCACTTGAAGATACAGGTTTATTGTAGAGGGGACTGATATGTTTGATAATAAGAATTTTCTAGTATTAATTGAAACGACATCTGAAGGTGAAGCTAAAAAAGTCGGGCTAGAATTGATGAACCCTGCTCGGAAAATGGCTGACCAAGTTGGAGAAGAAGTTATTGCTCTCGTAATGGGTGATAAAACGGATAAAGCTGTAGAAGATGTCAAAAGATATGGCGCAGATCGAATTGTCGTAGTACAAGGTGAGATTTATAAAGATTATGATACAGAGGTATATACTAATGCCTTTATTAAGGTGATTGAAAAGTATGAACCAAATGTAGTTCTGATTGGCGCAACAGCGCTCGGTCGAGATTTAGGACCTAGAATTGCCGGCCGTATTAGAACAGGTCTGACTGCTGATTGTACTTCATTAGAAATTGATGTTGAGTCACGAGAAGTAAAGTGGACACGTCCTGCCTTCGGTGGAAATTTGATGGCCCAAATTGTATGTTCTGATTTTCGCCCTCAGATTGGAACTTGCCGGCCAGGTGTTTATACAAAGGAAGAGGTTGACCCTAAAGAAGATATTGAAGTTATATATGAAACATTTGACTTTCCTCAATACCAGGTCATGACAAAAGTTGTAGAATTTCTGGAAGACTTAGACGCTGAGGATGTCGATTTAGAAGGCGCAGAAATCATTGTATCCGGTGGACGCGGTTTACAAGAACCGAAAAACTTCCTAATAATAGAAGATTTAGCACGTGCATTGGGTGCGACGGTAGGATCTTCTCGAGCGGCTGTCGATGCTGGTTGGATCTCCCATGCTCATCAGGTGGGACAAACGGGTAAAACCGTTGCACCAAAAGTTTATATAGCTTGTGGTATTTCAGGTGCAATCCAACATTTAGCTGGCATGTCAGGTTCTGATTTTATCATTGCGATAAACAAAGATCCGGATGCATCAATTTTCCGAGTTGCTGACATAGGTATCGTGGGTGACTATTTGAAATCGTGCCAAAATTAACACAGAAAGTGAAGGCGAAGAAAGGTAACTAATCCCATACAAATTAGTCAATGAAAAGTATCCATGGTTAGCCTAAGAGTCACTTACGATTATTCAGTATTTCGAATAACCGTAAAGAACTGTTAGTTCTAATCATGGATTCTTATTTTTACAGCCAATTATTCTCTTTCAACCATACAATCGATCCCTTAAGCGATTCAATAGTCTTTGTTTCAAGAACCACTGTAGCATTATTGTCCTTCGCCATTTGTAGCCTATCATCTAGAGGGATTTCCCCAGTGCCTAAGGCCTGGTGGTTCGTCGTGTCCCAGCCATCGTGGGCGTGCATGTGAATTAGGCGGTTAGCGTGGCGCTCAAAGAAGGGAAGGTCCATGTCACTGATCTCGTGGTTGTGGCCGATGTCCATGGTCAAACCGAATACAGGTGACTCGAGGAGGAGTTCGATTCCTTTCTGCTCGTAGACGACCCAGCCGCCGGTGTTTTCAATGGCGACTCTCACATCGCTGTCACCGATGGCTTTTTCGCAAGCTTCGCGGTAATTAATCAAGTTCTCGTAGAATTCCTCTTGATAGTGCTCAAAGAGGTAATTCTTTCCGCTAGGGAGAGTGACGATGTTCCCTTTAGCAAAGTGGATGTTGATGATAGGCGCCTGAATTTTTTTGCAGAAGTCGATAGCCTCGAGGGTAGTGTCCAGATAGGCTTGGCGGACGAAAGGGTTGAAGTCTGCTATGGAAATGGAGTCATCCAGATGAAGGGTGAAAAAGAGCTTACGTTTTTGTCCTTCGTGAAGCAAATAGTTCGGATTGAGTTGGTCAATCTGGGAGCTGGGGAAGTTCGTATTCAGCTCCAGAAAAGACAGACTAAGTTCTTCAGCGAGGGCCATAGCCTCATCAACCGTTTTTGTTTCGAGCAAGTAGGGCATACCAAAGGAAAATGCGTGATGATTCATTGCGCCTTCTTTCTATGGGTTAGGATTAGTCGTCGATGTGGAGGACACGGATGCGGAGCATATCGGGGTGTTCGATCAGTTGCATAATGAAGTCTCTGTCTAAGCAGTCGTTGACGTCCACAATTGCTGCGGCGTAATCGCCTCTGGAATCGGAAATCATCTTGGCGATGTTGTAGCCAGCATCACCTAGCATAGAGGATATCTGAGTAATCATATTGGGCCGGTTGCGGTGGAGAGCAACAATTCTTGTCTCCGCCTCCTGAATACCCAAAGATACGGCTGGATAATTGACGGAGTGGGCAATATTGCCTTGCTCGAGATATTCCTTCACATCTTCTGCGACCATGTTGGCTGACTTTTCTTCGGACTCCAATGTCGATGCCCCGATATGGGGAGTGACGATGGTGTTGGGGAAGAGGACGTTCTTTGGATTAGGGAAATCCACGACATAGCGGCGAAGTTTACCGGACTCTAAAGCGTCCAACACGTCGTCTTCATCGCAAAGGACGTCTCGGGCGAAGTTGAGGAGGATGGCCCCCGTCTTCATCTTATCCAGCTGTTCCTTGTTGACGATCTGTCTGGTTTTGTCGGTCAAGGGAATGTGGAGGGATACGAAATCTGATTGGGTGATGGCTTGTTCAGGCGTCTCTGCATGTTGAACTTGGCGAGACAAGCGCCAAGCATATTCGACGGGAATCATGGGATCGTAGCCGATGACTTTCATCCCCATGCCAACCGCAGCGTTGGCGACTAGGTGGCCGATTGCGCCAAGACCAATAATCCCTAAGGTCTTTCCGCGGAGTTCAGTACCGACAAAGGCCCTCTTCTCGCTTTCTGTTAGCTCTGTGATATTTTCCTTATCTCGGTTGGCTTGGACCCAATTGACTCCGCCGATGATATCTCTTGAAGCGAGGACCATCATGGCGATGACAAGCTCGCTAACGCCATTGGCATTAGCGCCGGGGGCATTAAAGACGACGATGCCTTCATCAGCACATCGGTCAAGGGGAATATTGTTGACGCCGGCTCCTGCTCGGCCGATAGCCCTTAGCGTCGAGGGGAAGTCTTGGTCATGGAGCTTAGCAGAGCGGACGAGCCAAGCATCCGCCACGTCCTTATTTTCTGTAATGTTGTGGTATTGAAAGACGTCTAAGCCCTTCTGATCGATGGCATTTAAACAGGCAATTTTGCGTATCATTTCTGCTTCCTCTCAAAGGTTTCCATAAAGTTGACCAGCTTTTCTACGCCTTCATAGGGCATGGCATTGTAAATACTTGCCCTCATGCCACCAACACTGCGGTGGCCCTTTAAGCTGACCAAGCCTTCCTGAGCGGCCTGCTGAATAAAATCATCTTCTTGCTTCTCGTTGCCGGTTACAAAGGTCACGTTCATCAAGGACCTATCCTTTTTTTCTACAGTTCCTCTAAATAGCTTACTGGAATCCAAGAAATCGTAGAGGAGCGCGGCTTTCTTTTCGTTTCTTACCTTCATGGCTTGAAGCCCACCTAGACTTTCAATCCATTTGAAGACCTTACCGGCGATATAGATGGGGTAGGCGGGAGGGGTGTTGTAGAGGGACCCACTATCCGCATGGATTTTGTAGGTTAGCATGGTTGGGGTTCCTTCGAAAACCTGGTCAGTGATAAGGTCCTTACGGACGAGAACAATGGTTAGACCCGCGGGTCCTATATTCTTCTGAGCACCGGCAAATACAAGGCCGAATTTGGTAACATCGAATGGCTCAGAAAGAAAACAAGAAGAGGAATCAGAGACGAGAACTTTGCCTTTGGCATCAGGTAAGGTCCAGTACTTGGTTCCATAGATTGTGTTGTTTTCCGTCATGTAGACATAGTCGGCATCATCTCGGATGGGCAGGTCCGAACAATCGGGAAGGTAACTAAAATTCTTATCTTCAGAGGAAGCAAGGATCTTCACATCGCCATACTTTTTGGTTTCGCTTGCTGCCTTTTTTGCCCACGATCCTGTAAGGATATAGTCAGCTTTTCCATTCTTCATCAGGTTCATGGGGACCATAGCAAACTGGGTTGATCCACCGCCTTGCAAAAAGAGAATGTCGTAGTTATCGGGGATGTTAGCCAGTTGGCGCAAGTCGCTTTTCGCCGTTTCGATAATCTCTCTGAAGGCTGTGGATCGGTGGCTCATTTCCATGACGGACATGCCACTGTTCTTATAATTCATCATTTCTGCAGCCGCTTCCTGCAAAACTTCTTCTGGTAAGACAGCGGGTCCCGCAGAAAAATTATATTTTCTCATTAGATTTCCTTTCTCAACCGATCAACGGAGACATGCCGATTGGTTTATGTAGGTGCTAACAAAACACTTTACTGCAATATTTCGATGAACATATTATAACCCTTTTATCTCAACTGACCAGCCCTTTGGGGAAAGCTCTTGGTGTTTTTTGATTTGAAAGAAAATAAAAGCCTTGCTGCTAATTTCGCAGCATGGCATAAATAGCTATTTGATTTGTTTTAGATCTTCGATTAGTTGATCCACGTTTTCTTTCTTGGTCGCCCAAGACGTGCAAAGGCGAATCGAAGACCTGTCGTCGTCCAGTTTCTCCCAGATCTGGAAGACATACTTTTTCTTCAAAACATCGATCTGTTTTTGCGTAAGGATGGGGAAGATTTGATTGGTGGGGGATGGATAGGCCAACTCATAACCATGTTCCTGAAGGGCTCCTACAATGCGGTCCGCACAATCGATGGCATGGTGGGCAATTTCCATATACAGGTCATCCTCAAATAGGGTTTCAAATTGGATACCAAGGAAACGGCCTTTGGCTAGTAAGCCGCCGTTTTGCTTGATCATATGGCGGAAGCTGGGTTTGAGTTCATCTGTGGTGATGATGATGGCTTCGCCCATCATGGCCCCAACTTTGGTTCCTCCGATGTAGAAGACGTCACAAAACTCGGTGAGGTCGTTGAGGGTGAGATCATTTTCTGCGGAAGCAAGGGCGTAACCCAGACGTGCGCCGTCGATGAAAAGGTAGAGGCCATACTCCTGGCAAACTTCATGAATTTCTTTGAGGTCTTGCTTGCTGTAGAGGGTGCCTAGTTCGGTGGAGAGGGAAAGGTAAACCAGCTTAGGTTCGACGAAGTGCTCTTGATTCGGCGCTTTGTTGTAGACTTCAACAAGTTTTTTGATGCTGGCTGCTGTCAATCTACCTTCCTCGTGATTGATGAGGAGGATTTTGTGGCCGGTGGCTTCCAAGGCGCCCGTTTCGTGGGTATGGATGTGGCCGGTTGTGGCGGAGATTGCCCCCTGATAGGGACGGAGAAGGTGGGCAATAATAGTGACATTGGCTTGAGTGCCACCGACCATGAAATGAACGTCGATGTCGTCTCGGCCACAGGCCGCCTTAATCTTTTCTCTGGCGCTCTCGCAATAGGGGTCTTTTCCGTAACCTCCGGTTTGAACTTCGTTGGTCTCTTCCATGCGCTTCAAAATGTTGGGGTGCATACCTTCAGCATAATCAATATCAAATCGTATCATTCTCAACTCCTCAGTCAGAAAAAACTTGCTACTTCGAGGAAGAGCAAGATCTTTCTTTAGCTATTTGGTTTACTTTATGAGTTCTTCTCCACTTAGGACAGGGTTTGTTGGCTTAGTGGTTGAAGCTTGGTCAGTACCCACTGTTGGGCACCGGTCGTCACTTCGGATCCACAGTAATCACAGACTCCGTGCTGGTTAATAGATAAGTTTGCTCCGCAGTTCGGACAGGTTGTTACGTGGGTTTCTTCTGATGCCGTCGTTTTGGCTCCTAATTGGCGGAGGAAAGTCATCCGGTAGGTCATGACATACCTTCTGTTTTTGTCGCCTTTAACCACTTTGCCGGTGTTGTCATCTACAACGTAGTCACGGTAGCGGGCTTGGACGATAGCCGACAGATAGGAATTTTGTGCATCTTCGGAATACTCCTCAATCTTGGTGTCTAACACGGCGATGTCTTCCACAACATTAGTTTGTTCCTTTTCGATGAAGGAATCCAATTGTTGTTGGTGCTGGTAGAAAAGCTGGTCGGTCTCGAAGGTTCTGATCGACTTCCAATCCTTATCTGTCCATGCATTCTGCAGTGTAACGAAGACGTTGCTCACACGAGATAGGAAAGTCTGCTTTGAGAAGTTTGGATCCCGTTTAGTAAGTTGATCCAGGTTAATGTCTTCACCTTTTGTTTGTGCTCTGGGAGGTACTGTGCTCTGATTCTGTTGCCTGTACTGATTTCTTCGAGTACCGGTAAGGTTTTTCCCGCGGCCAAAGATAAAGAACAAGGCGATGATGACAATAAACAGGATGGGGTTATCGAAAAGCATATAGGGGAGGAAGGAGAACATGATATTTCCACCGCCACCGTCCCAGCTGCCGCCACCTCCTCCGCCTCCTCCTAGGTCATCCCAGTCAAGGCCACCGCCGACATCGGCGAGCACCGGACTAGCGACGAAGGGAAGGATGATAACACAAAGAGCGATTGCAATCAGGATGAATAACTTCTTTTTATGCATAGGTTTCCTCTTTCTCCAGGCAGGTTGAATTCTTACTTACTAATATAACCCAATTGAGCAAAAATATTGATTAAGTATTACGATTATTATAACCATAGAATATGCAGAAATCTTGTACTGTTGACGGTTGTCCCAATTTTCATTGTTCGCATTTCTGACCTGTGTTAAGATAAGTAGAAGATTAGCTATACATAATGAAGGAGGAGCTATGTCAAGTATTTTTGGACTCATAGCACAATATAAAGGGGATCTTTCAATATTCCCGACAGTAATAATTATATTCGTTTTAGCTACACTGTTGTGTTTTATTCTCTTCAGTAAGATGAAATGGTTAAAGTATATCCCCGGTCTGATTGGTATGACGATGGGGGCAGTTTTTGCCTGGGACGGTATTCAAGCCGCAGTTGAACCTGGTGGTTTAGAAACCATATGGAAAGGCATCTACTTCTTTGTTGCCGGCTGTATCGCCCTCGGTACAGCATGGATTATTGCGTTACTGGCAAGCATGACGAGCCCTAACCGCACTACCACAGTGACGAAGAGGACTAAGGTGAAGAAGATCCCAAAGTCTGAAGACAGCTATATGGATCCCGAAGACGTTAACGTCGTGATGGGCAGGATGCCTAATCCAGTAGATGCGCGCATAGCTACCGAAGACGTTGAATTAGGTCAAGACGTTCGCTTTGATGAATACGGCAATCCTATTAATGATGGTGCCTATCCGTATATGGATGACCAAAACCCTGAATCCTTTGAGGGTAGTCAGAACCTCGAACCCTTTGAAGCTAGCCAGAGCCAAGAAAGACCCTATACGATTGATACTATGCATGGTTTCCACGGCATAGATGAAGCAGATACCAATTACGATTACGTGAGCAGCAATCAGATTAATGATAGCCTAGATCAGGAACAGGTTGGCGATGTAGTTTATAACGAGGGGAGTGGCCCCCTAAAAGCTGACTTCGAAGAAACCAGAAGGCTTGATCCCATCACAGAAAATGACATCAACCTAGTTTCCCATGCCGATCAACAGGCTTACCAACCTAAGGACGCTTCCAAGCTAGATTAAGAAGAAAAGGACGTTTTATGGATTCAGGAAAAACAATAGCCGCATTTTTCGATATTGACGGAACGCTGTCTCGGGAGTCTATGCTCATTCACCATTTCAAGCGGTTGATTAAGTACGGCATCATCGATGAGCAGGAGTGGGTAGATCGCATTAGGCCGTTGTATCGTCGCTATGATCAACGGTACGCCGAGTATGACGATTATCTCGATGAAGTCACCTCTGTCTACAAGGAATACCTGGAGGGGCTAGATAGTTCTATTATCGAATTCACCGCCAAGCAAGTTGTCGATGAATATGGGGATGTTGTTTACAAGTACACCAGAGAACGTATCGAGTGGCACAAGAATCAAGGCCACAAAGTCTTCTTCATTTCCGGTTCTCCAGATTTCATTATCGATAAGATGGCTGAACGCTACCATATCACTGATTACAAGGCTACCGCCTATAAGAAGAATGAGATTGGTATTTTTACCTCGGAGATTGTTCCCATGTGGGACAGCAAGTCGAAGGAAAAACAGATTCACGAATTTGTAGATCAGTACAATATCGACTTGGATAGATCTTACTCTTACGGGGACACCAATGGAGACTTCTCCATGTTCCAGTTGGTAGGACACCCTACAGCGATCAATCCTTCCTATCGCCTGCTAAAGATGATTCAGGATAATTATGATGTAGCTATCCGGATTGCAATTGTCGTCGAGCGGAAGGATGTCATCTACAAGTTTACCAGCGATGTGACCGCCCAAAACGCCATGCTCTTCGATGCCCTTACCATCCATGAACCCATCCGAGATTTCATCGATGACTGGGACATTAAGTAAAAGAATAGAGTTGCTTTTTCTCGATGAAAGAGCAACTCTTTTTTTGTACCTTAATTTAAGTTTTAGGGACGGTCTGATACGCGCCATAGCATAAACTGTCTAAAAGAGTGTATAGCTAAAGATGAGGACATCATCTTCCATGTGAAAATCACCTAACTCATAGCGATAGATTTCCGCGGTATTGAAAAGGTGGGGGCCAGCCCAGGCCTGCTTACCCTGACCGTAGATTGTGGTCTCCATCGTTCCCGTGAATTCTTGGCTCCTTACGCTGAGCCCTGCTCGAATTAACCTGTCCAAACTCTTATCTAATAATTTAATTAAGTAAGCGCCATCCTCCGGGCTTAAGATGCCGCGGACTTGGGCAGTTGATGCCATATGATCGCCATCCCTTTGGCTAACAAAGCGGACCTTGGCACCGGCATAGAAGCGGTCAACAAATTGTTGCATCAGTAACCGCAAGGTGACTTCCCTTTGGTTGAGGCGGCGGTGGTCGAGATCTAAGCCCATCCAGATTCGACTGCTCTCTGGTTTTTCCTTGATGACATGAATTAAATCCTTGCCGGCTAGGTAGCGCTTTACCACAGGTTGTTGGTTAACCGTCAAGTTCTCTTCCGGTAGGTTGAACTGGCGGCAATCAAAAGACAGGGTATCCTTCGCAATCAAGTGATAGTATTCCCCGTCATACCTTCTGTTGGCAATCTCCGTATCCAAAAAGCTTTGGTATGGATTTTTTACTACAGTTAACATACTGGCTCCTTAAGGGAGGGAAGAAATGCTCCTATCTTTTGCTGCTACTACGGTCTTGGCATTTTTCATCGCTTACGCCGACCAGATGGCAACCCTCCAAGTCTTCGTATTACTAACTTCAATCGTTTTCATTGTACTAAAAATAGGGGGAATTACCAATCCTCTTTTGCAAAAGAGGGCTCTTTTCTATGCCTTTGTCTTCTTTCTTGCCTTGTTTTACTTTGAGGCGAGAGACCCTAGCTTTGATTCTAAAACGAGCTCAGCTGAAGAAAATAGGGAAATCACAATCCTATCCTATAAAAAAAGAAAACTAGATGATTATTTGCTGGTGGAGAGTAGCGAGGAAGGAAGAATTTGGAAAACTCGTTATCTGGTTAATCTTAGCGACTTACGTATTGCCGGTGGTTCCTTTGGGAACATACGTCTCGGCGACCGCTATATAGGAACATTTACTCCTAAGCCCTTTGGAGGCGGGGGCCTTCTTGGTGACTTTGACGAGCAAGTCTATTATTATGCCCAAGGAGTGACAGGGCTGTTAGAAGTGCATCAAGCTCAGCCACTAGAAAAGGGAAAGGACTATGAGCAGCTGCCACTGCTTGCCCAAGACTGGTTAGAGTCAAGAACGGAAGACCTCAACCAAGAGAGCAGGGATTTTATCCATCGCGTCTTCTTGGGCAAGGGGATGGACATCGATGATTCTAGCTTTGAAAAGCAATTGAAAGGCTTAGGGGTCTCCCACCTGTTAGCTGCGTCAGGCCTCCATGTGAACATCCTCATTTCATGGGGCATGTACGTGTTCAGCAAGTTGAGGATAAAGAGAATTTATGGCGACGTCCTCCTTTTCGGGCTCCTTGGCTTCTATGCTTGGCTGCTTCAATTCCCAGCATCTATCATGCGAGCCCTAATTTTTGCTGCCTTCTGGGAAGCGGCCCTTCTTAGCTTCCGGCGACTTTCCTATCTGAATCGCATCGTGTATAGCCTGTTTCTCATCCTTCTGATTCAACCTTATGCCATCGGCTCTGTTGGTTTGCAACTCTCCTTTCTGTGTGCCATCGCCATCGATATGCAAGGTAGATTAAATCAAAGAAGGCCTTTGAGTGGAACGCTTGTTAAAAGCCTCAGACTTACCTTCTGGATCAATTGCTTAACGTTACCTGTTCTGGCAGGCATGACCGGTTCCTTTCCCTTAGCGACCTTCATCGCCAACCTCTTGTTGGTGCCCTTCTTTACTATTCTGTTCAGTCTTGGTTTACTTATCATTTTGGTGAGCAGTAATCCTTTCTTTGCTCTCCTTCTTCCTCTATTTGAACTAGGGCTTTCAACATTTAGTTTGGTTGTTGCAGGTCTGGAGAAACTTTCCCTTGGCTCCATTAGTAACTTGTATTTCTTAACAGGAGAAGGGGTGGTCATCTACTATTTCTTCATCGCCCTGGTCTTCTTTTGGCGGTCAGGCAGTTTACCTGATTTCTGGCAACGAAAGGCAAAGGAAGACTTATTAGTCCAACAACGACATCGTCAAATTAACCAACGATTGCTACTAGCTTGCCTGCTCCTGCTTGTGACCAATAACGTCATTTTCACCAATCTCCCGAGGGCCATATCCCTAACCATGATCAATGTCGGACAAGGCGACAGCTTCCTCTTGGAAACACCCCACGCGAATCTCCTTTTCGATACCGGCGGGCGGTATTCCTTCAAGGAGTATAAGAATGTCCAAGGGGATAAACTCGCCCAAACCTTAAAAAGTTGGGGAGTGAGTCGCCTGGACGCTGTCTTTCTCAGTCATGGGGATTATGACCATGTGGGAAACCTGGAAAGTCTTGTCGCATCACTGGACGTAGGCAGCATATATGTTTCGCCTCTGAAAGATGGCAAGCTACCCTACGAAGACTTGCCAGTAAATGCAAGGCCAAAATTGATACCCTACAAGGAGGGCGCCAGAATGAACTGGGCTGGTGTCTATGTTACTGTCTTACAAGCAGGTTTTTTTGACGGTCGAGACGCCAACGAAGATTCCGCCGTGTTATTGGTTGAAGGCGATTTCTCTGTCCTCTTCATGGCCGATGCCGAAAAGGCAGAAAGGCGGTGGATTGGTGACAACCGAGTTCGCAACATTGATGTTCTAAAGTTGGCCCATCATGGGTCGGAAGGCGGATCCTCAACAGCTTTTCTGGAATGGACTAACCCAAAACTTGCTTTGATCAGCGCAGGTTATGAAAATCGGTATGGCCATCCTCACGAGGAGGTGATGGTCCGCCTAGCTGAGATGAAAATACCCATAGCCAGAACTGATGTTGAAGGCTCTCAGACCATTTTTATCGCCGGAAGGACAGGACAAATTACCCACAAAAAAAGACAAGCTGCCTTGTGGGCAAACTTGTCTTTATCCAACTTAGGTGTTGTAGGGACTGGACTGGTGGGCTCTGTGGTCCTTCTTCTGTATTATCGAAAGCTACTGATTCGAGATTAATTCAGACTACCTTTTATTTGGGCTGGTATTAAAGTCCAGAGGCTTTCGTTGCATCGAGATGGACAGGACCAAGCCAATACAAAGGAGATTCAACAGCTGGAAAGTTCCTCCGTAACTGATGAAGGGAAGGGGGATACCAGTGACAGGCATCAAGCCGATGGTCATCCCGATATTCTCAAAGATATGGAAGAAGAGGATGGCCGCTACACCGATGCTGGCACAAGCCCCATAAAGGTCTTTGGACCGGTAGGCAATGATTAGAATCCGAATCAACATGAAGGCATAGAGGCCAATGAGGATTAAGCCGCCAACGAAACCAAGCTCCTCGGAAAGGACGGAGAAGATGTAGTCGGTGTCCTGTTCGGGGATGAAGCCCAGTTGGGTTTGGGTGCCTTGCATGTAACCTCGGCCGGTTAGCATGCCCGACCCGATGGCGATGATACCCTGAAGAATCTGGTAGTTGGAACCCAAGGGGTCTCTCGTCGGATCTAAAAAGTTGAGGATACGGTTCTGTTGGAAGGTGTCCAAGTTGGAGTAGACAATTGGTGCAACAATCAGGGCAACCACGACAACCCCAATGATATACCACCAGGATAGGCCGGCATAAAAGAGCATCATCAACAAGAAGAAGGTGAAGACAATTGTTGTACCAAGGTCCGGCTGCCTCATGATGAGGAAGAGGGGCAGCAGTGCAACGATGCCGATTACGATTATCGTTTTGGGGTGATTAAGGCGAGGCTGCAACTTTTCCAGCAGAGCCGCAAAGGGAAGGAGCAAACCCAACTTGGCAAATTCTGAGGGTTGAAAGTTTACCGGTCCTATACGGAGCCAAGACCTTGCACCCCAGAGGCTTTCTCCGTGGCCAAAAAGTAAAGTGGCTACCAGAAGAATGATGGTAATCAGGTAAATTGGTATGGATAGTTTCTTTAAGGCATCGGTGTCTAAAAAGAGGACGGCTAAGATACCGATGAAGCCTAAGACGGTTGCTACCGTTTGAGACATCAATTGGCGGTCACCTGAGTAAGAACTTGCTACAGCTGATCGCAGAATAATTAGCCCATAAAGGCAAAGTAGAATTGTGACGATAAGAAGTGGCCAATCGAATTGTTTGGCTACTTTTTTGCTTCTATTAAACATGGTTGTTCCCTTCATGTGAAAAAACTAGACTAGTATTGTCTCATTATAACAAGTATTTTTTTCTTGTGTTCGCCTTTTCCGTTATAATAGATAGAAATTGCGCAGATAGGAACGGATAATGACAGCAGCCGGTTTTGTACAATTTGATATGGTTAGTAGAGCCCTTCTTCGGCCAGAAGATGGGGCGGATTTGGATGTCTGGACTTCCGAACTAGCCTTTCCTGGGAAAGACGGACACACTAAGTTTATCGAGCTTGCTGCTTTCTCCTACTATGCTCCTGAAGAAAAAATGCCAAGGGAGATCGAAGCCCTATGGAGCCTTTCCAGTAGGGGACAAGACTACCACAAGGTAGTCAAGAATCGCCTTGTAGCTTACAGCCAATACAAGAAGTCGACATTATCCCCGCATGAGAATCAGGCTGACCAAGTCACCTATACTTGCTTCGTCGACACCCAACCTTTCTCCGAGCGCCGCCTAGCGAAACTCGCTGGACTGGGCTGGATAGGGAAAAACCAAAACCTGATCATCAATGGGATAGGCTCCTTCATCTACATCGGCGTCATCAATTGGCAGGTCCCAGAATCCCTTGTAGAAAATTTTCTTGCCCTTAGTGAAATTCAAGAGCCAAAGGAATCCCAATGTGGGCTCTGCAAGCGGTGCGTCGATGCCTGCCCGGGCCAAGCCTTAACGGAGGAAGGGGGTTACGACGTGAAAGCTTGCGTCAGCTATTTGACCCAAAGAAAGGAGACCCCATCCAAGAAGCAAATGGAAAGCATGGGCAGTCATCTTTACGGCTGCGATGTTTGCCAGCGGGTTTGTCCCTACAACGAAGACGTGCCTGAAACAACCATAGAGGAATTTGCATGGACCAAGGAAGAAGCAAGCGAAGAGGCTGATGAGTTCCTCAGGCTCTCCAACGGGGAGTTGAAGGAGTTACATGGCCATCGGTCTGGATCCTGGCGGGGATGGAATGTCCTCCGCCGAAACGCCTTAATTAATGTATACAACAAGAGAAGAAAACAAATCGATGACGAGGAGTGGGCTAGGATACTTGCTGATGTGCCAAAGGACAGCCCACTGATTCGTGAGCTAATCGATCAAATAGAAAATGAGTAAACTAGACAAGGAGAAGAGATGGCTAGAATGACCAAGGTGGAAGCACAGGAGATCATGGATAAGCTTGCTGAGGCTTTTCCGGATGCGAAGGGGGAGTTGGACCACAGCAATCCCTTTGAGCTACTGATTGCGACCATCCTATCCGCTCAAACCACAGACAAGGCGGTCAATAAGGTAACACCGGCTTTGTTTGCTAAGTATCCCACACCGGAATATTTGGCGGAAGCACCTCTCGAGGACGTGGAGAATATCATCCGAAATATTGGCCTCTACCGCAACAAGGCGAAGAATATTAAGGGGACGGCTGGCTTGCTGGTGGAGAAATATGCAGGCGAAGTGCCAACGACAAGGGACGAACTGGTTACCTTACCAGGCGTTGGCCGGAAGACAGCCAATGTGGTTCTATCCAATGCCTTTGATGTGCCAGCCATCGCTGTAGACACCCATGTCTTTCGGGTCTCCAACCGTTTAGGCTTATCCAAAAGCAAGGATGTCGAAAAATGTGAGAAAGACCTTAATAGGATCTTGGATAAGGAAATCTGGTCCCATGCCCACCACCTTTTAATCTTCCAAGGACGATACGTTTGCAAGGCACAGCGACCTTTATGTGAGGAATGCAATGTAGTCAGCCACTGTAGATTCATCGATTCGGCTAACAAGGCCGAAGCAAGAAAAGTGAAGAAGGCGACCCCAAGCAAACAAGAGCTCAATAAAGAAGAAGCAAATTAGTTCATTAATCTTGAAAAATCCCATGGAGTGTGGCGGTATATGCTAAAATATAGTGTTGATAGGGTTCGAATAGGGATAATTGGTGGAGGAGCCAGCGGAGTTGTTCTAGCAGGCTTTTTAGCTGATGCAGCCAAGGCCGCTGATTTTCCCTTAGAAATTCATCTATTCGAAAGCTCAGATAAACTCCTGAGGAAAGTCGGAGCAACCGGAAATGGCCGTTGCAACTTTACCAATGAAAATATGGGGCCATACCACTATACTGGCGGTTCCGATACTTTCGTTGAATCTTCAATGGCCAACTTCACTTTCCAAGATGCCTGCGACCTGTTCGAAAATTTGGGCATTCCCTGGACGACCTTAGCCAGCGGGATGACTTATCCCAGCACGATGCAAGCGGCTACCATAGTTGACCGTCTCCATGATTGGTTAGAAGCCGGTGGCGTTCACCTTCATTTCAACAGCGAGGTCGTTGGTCTAAAGCAAGTCAACAGCGGTGAGAATCAAGCACCGACATATTTTTTGCATTTCAGTGATGGGCAAGAGGAAGCTATCGATATGGTGATCCTTGCTAGTGGTGGCGGTTATGGCATAGGAAAAGACGAAGTATCCGACGGCTACGCTTTGGCTAAAGGGTTGGGTCACAAATTGACGCCCATGCATCCCGGCATCGTGGCATTAAAGGTGGAAGACGTCGATTTATGTCAAGCTTGCCAAGGGATAAAAGTGGAAGTAGCCGTGCAGCAAGAAGGCAAAGAAACAGTCCACAGGAATGACTTGCTCTTCACTTCCTATGGTTTATCCGGTATCGCCATCTTAAAAGTGTCGAATGATGTCCTCTACGATTTGCGAAGGGGAAAAGAGGCGGCTATTGTCGTTGATTTTTTGCCGGACCATCGAATAGAAGATTTGGTCGAAGAGGTGGTTGCCTTGGGGAGGAGATTCCCGGGATGGCCCATAGAAAAGCTATTTAGTGGTTACTTGCCAAAAGTCTTGGTGGAGGCTATCAGCCGTAGCGGAGACAATATGGCTTATCATAAAAACGAGACACCTGCACCGGAGGAAATGGAAGCATTTATACGGATGCTGAAAGCATATCGCTTCCGAGTGAAGGGGCAAAAGAATAAAGACAGAGGTCAGATTACCTGCGGAGGAATCGACCTAGATTTAGTGAATCCGGAAACTCTGGAGTCTAAAGTAGCGGACAACCTCTACTTTACTGGAGAGATACTGGATGTACAGGGAGAATGTGGCGGTTACAACCTGCATTGGGCTTGGGCAAGCGCTCACGCCGTTGCAAAGGCGATTGAAAATAAACTCGGTCGTAACTCGTCTGCCAATGAGGAGGCATAAATGTTTCGAATGAAACGGGAACTCGAAAGCTTAGCAGAGCAAGGTCATGAGTTAAAGTTAGGGTTGATTGGCGCAGGCAAAATGGGCGCTAGTCTACTTATCCAGCTGAAGAAACTTAGGGGTATGAAGGCGGTTTTGGTCGTCGACCATAGCAGTGAGAAGGCGCAGAAGGCGCTGGAATCCAGTGGTTTTAACAATATCCTGGTCACGAGCGATGTCGATGAAGCGGCTAAACACGTTCGAGCCGGTGGCATCGTGGTCAGCGAGAATGATGACCTGCTCTATAAGGTGGAGGACTTGGATGCCGTCGTCGAAGCTACCGGTAATCCGATGACGGGTGCCGAAGCTGCCCTGAAGACCATCGAAGCAAACAAGCACATCATCATGCTCAACGTGGAGTGCGATTCAGCAGTGGGACCTATCCTTTATGAAAAGGCTCTCAAGCAAGGTGTCGTGTATACCGGCATTAAGGGAGACGAACCGGGGGCCATCATCGAGCTAATTGAGTTTGCCGACAACGTTGGCTTGGAGATTGTTGCCGTAGGTAAAGGCAAGAACAATAAGCTGGATATCGAGGCAACCAACGAGACCCTAAGGGAAGAAGCCGAGAGCAAGGGACTATCTCCTCACATGCTTTGTTCCTTTGTGGACGGAACCAATACCATGACCGAATTGACTTCCCTTTGCAACGCGACCGGTTTTATCCCAGACGTTCCGGGCCTCCATGGCATAACCACAAGCCATGAAACCATTGTGAATGACTTGAAATTAAAAGACCAAGGGGGTATCCTATCTCAAAAAGGGGTGGTTGAATATGCCTTCGGGATGGCCCCAGGTGTCTTCGCTTTGGTTACTTCGGACAATGAAGAAATACGTGGATTAATGAAGTATTTGGGCTTGGGGGATGGCCCCAATTTTCTCCTTTATAAACCCTACCATTTGACCAGCATGGAAGCGCCCATCACCATTTATGAAGCCTTGGTGCACAAGGAACCTTCCATTGCCCCAATTATGGGACAGGTCGCTGACGCGGTAACCATCGCAAAAAGGGACTTGGTAAAGGGTGAGTCCTTGAAGGGGATTGGTCGCGATACGATATATGGACAGATTGTCCTTCATGAAACACAAAAAGAAAATGGTTATGTACCTATTGCTTTAATCAATGAAGCGGCTAAGGCAAAGGTAGATATTAAGAAGGGTGATTATCTCACCTGGGATACCGTAGAGCTCGATGAAGAAGCAACCATCGTGAAGCTGAGAAGAGAGCAAGATCGAAACGAAGCGTGATCAACCTGTTGTCATAGGTTGAACAGTAAGCAGGAGGTCGCATACGTGTTTAAAGAACTGACAAAAAGCACCAGAGAAAGTGAATTACAAGTCGCATCCTATTGGGAAACTATCGACATTCTGAATAGGTCAATCAACGAGAGAGATGAAGATAACCCCTACGTCTTTTATGATGGGCCGGCTACAGCGAACGGTAGCCCCGGCATTCACCACGTGATTGCCAGAACGTTAAAGGATATGACTTGCCGCTATAAAACGATGAAGGGCTACCAAGTCAAGCGTAAAGCAGGCTGGGACACCCATGGTTTGCCGGTTGAAATCGAAGTGGAAAAACAACTGGGCATCACCGACAAGAAGCAAATTGAAGAGTACGGCATTGAAGCCTTTAACCATAAGTGTAGGGACTCGGTCTTTTCCTACTTGGAACAGTGGACGGAGATGTCAAAGAGGATGGCCTTCCTTGCTGACTTAGATAATCCTTACGTTACCCTCGAAAATGACTACATTGAGTCCGAGTGGTACCTCTTAAAGGACTTCTTTGACCGCCAGCTCGTCTATAAAGGCCACAAGATTTTACCCTACTGCCCACGTTGCGGAACTGGTCTTGCTTCCCACGAAGTAGCCCAAGGCTACCAGGAAGAGGACGTCGTCACCGTCGTGGCTAAGTTCCCGATCAAGGGCAAAGAAAAGGAATATTTCCTGGCGTGGACCACAACGCCATGGACCCTGTTAACCAACACCGTTCTAACCGTACATCCCGATGTCACTTATGTGAAGGTTCGCCAAGGCGACTCTACCTATATTCTAGCTAAGGAATTGATGAGTTCTGTTCTGAAGGAAGATTTCGGTGAAGTGGAAATCATTGAGGAATACAAGGGGTCAGATCTGGAATATATCGAGTATGACCAACTTCTACCTTTCGTTGAGATTCCCGGCAAGGCTTTCTTCGTTACGGTAGACGACTACGTCACGACTTCAGACGGTACCGGCATTGTCCACTCATCACCGGCTTTCGGTGAGGATGACCTTAGAGTTGGCCGCAAGTATGGCGTTGCTGTCGTCAATCCCGTTGGTGACGATGGTGCCTATACGGAAGGCCCTTACAAAGGTACCTTCGTTATGGATGCAGACCCTGAGATTATTCAATATTTACGAGAGAACGATAAGCTTTACTCCAAGCAGAAGATGACCCATAATTATCCTCACTGCTGGCGGTGCGATTCTCCTCTTATCTATTATTCAAAGCCTTCTTGGTACATTGATGTCACCAAGTTCCAAGACAAGCTGATTGAAAATAATAAGGAAGTAAATTGGTTCCCATCCTTTACCGGTGAGAAGAGATTTGGCAATTGGTTGGAGAACCTTCAAGACTGGGCGATCTCAAGAAGTCGCTACTGGGGAACACCGCTGAACGTGTGGACCTGTGATGAGTGCGGTGACCACACCGCCGTGGGTTCCAGGGCGGAACTGGTCGAACGAGCAGTCGAAGAGATCGATGAATCCATCGAACTTCACCGCCCATATGTCGACGATGTCCACCTTACCTGTTCCTGTGGGGGAACAATGACCAGAGAACCTGATGTCATCGACGTTTGGTTTGATTCGGGGGCAATGCCCTTCGCCCAAGTCCACTATCCCTTTGAGAACAAGGATAACTTCGGCGACCTCTTCCCTGCAGACTTCATCTGCGAGGGTATCGACCAAACCAGAGGTTGGTTCTATTCGTTAATGGCCATCTCCACCTTGTACACCGGCGAGTCTAGCTACAAGAATGTTTTGGTCAACGATCTAATTTTAGACAAGAACGGTCAAAAGATGTCCAAGTCAAAGGGAAACACGTTGGATCCAATTCAACTCTTCGATGACTATGGGGCAGATGCGGTGCGTTTTTACTCCCTCCATGTGTCACCACCATGGGTACCAACCCGCTTCGATGTCGACGGTCTGAAGGAAGTTAACTCCAAATTCTTCCGTACCATTAAGAACGTTTATGCGATGTTTGCCCTTTACGCCAACACCAACAAGATTGAGGTAAAGGACATCGACATCCCTGTTCAAGACAGACCGGAGATTGATCGCTGGCTAATCAGCCGTTATGAGTCCCTAGTTGACCTCTATCATAGAGAAATGGATATCTTCGAATATACCAAGGTGGTAAGGGCAATCTCCGACTTCGTCGTCGAAGACCTGTCCAACTGGTATATCCGCAGAAACCGTAGAAGATTCTGGTCTTCCGAAAATAATCAGGATACCTTATCCGTATTTGCCACAACCTATGAAGTCCTTTTAGGGATTGCCAAGTTGGTGGCGCCAGTAACTCCTTTCCTAGCCGAAGAACTCTATTTGGCTTTGACCGATAAGGAGCAGATGGATTCCGTACACTTGGAGCTCATTGCACCTGCAAATACAGAGAACATCGATGAAGCCTTAGAAGAGAAGATGGACTTGGTCCGTAAAGTGGTTAATCTTGGCCGAGCTTCGAGAGAAGACGCCAATATTAAGGTCAGACAGCCGTTAAGTAAGATTATCGTGGATGAGAAGTTTAAAGACACCATCGATGATCTCGTCGATCTGATTAAGGAAGAGTTAAACGTCAAAGATGTGGAATTCTCCGACCAGATGGCTGATCTGATGAATATCAATTTGAAACCGAACTATAAAGAAGTCGGTAAGATTCTTGGATCGAAAATTAAGGACTTTGCCAAGTACTTGCAGAACGTCGATGCTCACCAGTTTATGGACGAGCTTAACCAAAAGGAAGAATTGACCGTAGAGCTTCAAGGGGAGGCGACAACAATTACGCCAGCCTATGTTGAAGCAAGCTACCAGGCAAAGGAAGGCTACGACGTTGCCATGGACGAAGGTATCAGCGTAATCTTAGATACCAACCTTGACCAAGACCTCATTGATGAGGGATACATGCGGGAGTTTATCTCCAAAGTTCAGCAGCAGAGAAAGACCAATGGTTACGAAGTAAGCGACCGCATCGAAATCACTTATCACACCGAACAGGCATTGAAAGATGCTTTAGGGAAGCATCAGGATAGTATTGCCAAAGAGACTTTGGCACTAAAGATGGACTTTAACGAAGAGGTTGAAGGAGAAGAGGTTGACATCAACGGTCACCCCCTCGTATTCAGCCTGAAAGTTGCTGATTACCATGCGTAAAAGGATAGCCGCGTTTATCTCCAGAAACGGAGCAGATCTTCAATGCCTCATCGATGCCTGTGCAGATTACCAGATTAACGGCAGTGTCGACTTTGTTATGAGTTTTGACCAGGATGCCGTGGGTTTGAAACGAGCGGTGACTGCGGGCATACCTAATATCGCTTACGATGAGAAGCTCTTTCATTCGGTAGATGCCTTTTATGGGGCAGTGAAGGAAATACTTCATTATCGAAACATTGACTGGATTCTGCTGATTGAGTATCAGCAGGAGATTCCAGACTGGTTTTACAGGGAGTTTGAGGGCAGAATCATTTCCTGCGAGCCATCACTCGAGCCAATTCAGCGCGGAGAGGTCAGTTCAGGTATTGAACTTGCGGAAAAGTCAACCTATAATAAGGATAAGTACTTTGGCTGTACAATAGTAAGAAGAGCTTCGCTTGGTGAGTACCATAGTGAAATATTAGCTCAGGAGAAAGTACCTATCTTTGGCACGGATCAACCATTGCATTTGTACAATCGAATTCGGAAGGCAGAGCACTACATCATTCCTAAAGTTTTTTCTGAACTGTGTTCAGATAACTAACTTTACATGGCCGAGTAAAATGCTTTGTGATTAACTCAAAGTTTCAGGGGTAAGCATCATCTATTACCTTTGCAACCCGGGGAGTAACAGGAGGTTACTATGGCAGAAAAGAACACCGAAAGGAGCACTCAAGACTTATATGAGGCAATACTAATGCTATCTTCAGTCGATGAGTGTGAAAAGTTTTTCCAGGACATCTGTACAGAGCGCGAGATTATCTCAATCTCCCAACGCTTACAGGTAGCGAAGTTGCTTCGCGTACGTAAAACTTACAATGAGATTGAGGACGAGACAGGGGCATCTACGGCAACTATCTCCCGCGTCAACAGAAGTTTGCGTCAAGGAGCCGACGGCTACGATTTAGTTTTAGACGAACTCATCCAAAGAGATTTGATGAGAAAACGTGAAGGTAAAGAGAAGTAATCTATTCGCGATACGATTAGGTTGACAGGTACAAAGGTTAGCCAATCAAAAAAGTAATAGTGTATATTGGAGCCACGAGGGATGCAACCTTCGTGGTTTTCTCTTTTAGTAATACGCGACCGGCAACCTTTTTCTTTTCCTTTGTCCCTTCAGCACTGGTTGCCCTATAATAGATACAACAAGCAAACGAAAGGAATCTTTATGACACATATAAAGGGTGTTTTAATCATCTTTGCAAATTTGATGATTGGTAACCTGATTACAGCCTTATTAGGCTTGGCCATACCCGGTTCCATCATCGGGATGTTGCTCTTATTATTTTTATTATTAACAAAAGTCGTTCCATTAGAAGCCGTGGAGTCGCCCGCAAACTTTTTGATTTCTATCATGGTGCTCATGTTCATCCCAGGCGGTGTTAACCTGATGAACGTCTACCACAAATTTGACGGAGTCCTTCTACAGGTCCTGTTTATCGTCGTGATCACCACCATTGTCACGATAGCCGTAACGGCTTTGGTCACCGACTTACTCATTAAGGGAAAAAATAAGGCGGATAAAACATGAGAGAATTTATGTTGGATTTTTTGGATACGCCCCTGTTTGGTATGGTCCTTACCATAGCCGCCCTCCTTTTCTTTCTCCGCCTGTTCCACGGAAAAAAGAATCCTCTCTTGAACCCGCTAATCTTTTCCATAGCCGGGGTTATATTGTTTCTTGTAGTCACCGGAATTCCCTATGAAACCTATGCCAAGGGCGGAGACTATATCAGCTTTTTCTTGGGCCCCGTTACCGTTGCCCTTGCAGTACCACTCTACAAACAGTTCGATAAGCTAAAAGAAAATGCGGCACCCATCCTTATCGGAATCACGGTGGGCTGTATCGTCGCCATCGTTAGCACCATTGGTCTAGGCATCATGATGGATTTGAATTTCGACATGCTCATGTCCTTAGCCCCTAAAGCCACGACCAGCGCAATTGCCATGGACCTTGCCACTAACTTAGGTGGAGATCCAGCCCTCACCGTCACCTTCGTTGTCATCGCTGGCAGCACGGGTTATATGTTTGGTGAATCCATATTTAAACTCATGCGAATCAAGCATAGAACGGCCAAAGGCATCGCATTAGGAACAGCCTCCCACGCCTTCGGGACCAACAGAGCTCTGCTCATGGGTGAGGAAGAGGGGGCTATGAGCTCGTTAGCTATCGGTGTTGCCGGAATCATAACAACTTTCCTTCTGCCATTAGTCCTTGGTATATTTGGATTTTAGTTTGGCATCGAGAAAATATTTTTTGCTATTCGCGAATAGCTGGTTGATTACAAGTCCACTATGCCGGGCGATTTATTTGCATTATCCGTCAGAACCCGCTATAATAGTCTTAACTTAAATTTTACCATGGGCAACCTTCGTTTTCCTTGACGAAGGTTGTTTTCGTGTGTTAAAATAGGTACTTGCCACATCAAAAGAGAGATTCACTTCTCCTTATTTTTTCTTATTTTCTATTTAGCGATTTTTAAGCTCAAAAACGCACAGCGTTGAACGATTCGAAGGGGTGTTAAGTCTATGAACAATCATACAGTCATGTATGGAAAAACAGCGAGAGAGAGTTTTTCACGAATTCCAACCGGAATGGAATTGCCAAACCTCCTTGCTATTCAAAAAGACAGCTACCAGTGGTTTCTGGAACAAGGGCTAAAGGAAGTCTTAGATGACATTTCGCCAATCAGTGACTACTCCGGCGGCTTAATTCTGGAATTTGTCGATTATTATTTCGAAGAAGAATTGGAATATTCCGTTGAGGAAGCAAAAGAAAGAGACGTTACTTTTTCAAGGAAGTTAAAAGTGAAAGTTCGCTTGATCAAGATGGAAGAAGGCGAGATCCTTGAAGTTAAGGAACAGGAAGTCTACCTTGGCGATATTCCGATGATGACACCATCAGGAACTTTTGTCATCAACGGTGCGGAACGTGTCATCGTATCTCAGCTCGTTCGCTCACCAGGCGTTTACTATAGCAGAGATTTTGACAAGTCCGGTAACACCATGATTTCTTCAACCGTTATTCCAAATCGAGGAGCTTGGTTGGAGTACGACAACGACGCCCACGGTGTCGTCAATATCCGTATTGACCGTACAAGAAAATTGCCAGCTACCACGTTAATCCGTGCTTTACTTTTTGAAACCAACGAAGAGATGCTTCAAGTATTTGGCGAGAGCGAATACTTAAATAAGACTTTAGAAAAGGAAGTCTCCACAAACAGGGAAGAAGCCCTTTTGGAGATCTACCGTAAACTCAAGCCGGGAGACTTAGCTTCCGTCGAATCTGCAGAACCCTTAATCAACAACCTGTTCTTTGATGCTAAGCGTTATGACTTAGCCAAAGTCGGCCGCTATACCTTCAATAAAAAGTTATCCGTATTCAACCGCATTTTAAACCGCAGATTGGCAGCCGATGCCATCAATGAAGACGGGGAGCTGATTGCTAAGGCAGAAGACTTTGTCACTGCAGATATCGCTCTTGAGATTGAAAATGCTGGTATCAATATAGTTGATGTTTTTGTGGACGAGAGCAGAGAAGAAGTTGCCCGCATAGTTGGTAACCACTTCGTAGATTATCATGTCTTCATCGATGACCTTATGGATATCGATCCTGAGATTAATCTGGAAGAGCTTGGCCTATCTGAAAAAGTGTATTGGCCAGCAATGCAAAATATCATTGAAGTTCTTGCGACTAACGAGGATGACCTCTACAGCACAACTCGCAAGCGTTTGAATTATATCAGAGACAATAAAGATGAATTGAGCCCAAGACATATTACGGTTTCAGACATCATGGCCACCTTCAGCTATCAATTGAACCTTTACTATGGCGTTGGCGAAGTCGACGATATCGACCACTTAGGTAACCGTCGCGTCCGTTCAATCGGCGAACTTCTGCAAAACCAATTCCGTATCGGCCTTTCCCGTATGGAACGTGTGGTTAAAGAGAGAATGACTACCGGTGACCAGGATTTAGCAACCCCACAAAGCTTGCTCAACGTTCGTCCTGTAACTGCTGCCATCAAAGAATTTTTCGGTTCCTCCCAGCTATCTCAGTTTATGGATCAGACCAACCCCATGTCGGAGCTGACCCATAAGCGTCGTTTGTCTGCTTTGGGACCTGGTGGTTTGTCTCGTGATCGTGCCGGCGCTGAAGTCCGTGACGTTCATGACTCCCACTATGGAAGAATCTGTCCTATCGAGACACCTGAAGGACCAAACATCGGCTTGATCACCTCATTGACAACCTACGGAAGAATCAATTCCTATGGCTTCATCGAAACCCCTTACCGTAAGGTAGAGGAGGGGTCTGGTAAGGTGACTCAAGAGATTGTCTATCTTACCGCTGACGAAGAAGATAAATATATTAAAGCCCAAGCGAACGAGCCTTTGGATGAGAACGGCTACTTTATTAACGAGCGGGTTTCCGGTCGTGGTATCAACGCCGTTAACGATATCTATCCTCGTGAGCAGGTGCAGTTTATGGACGTATCTCCTCAGCAGATTATTTCTGTCGGAGCTGCGATGGTTCCCTTCTTGGAAAACGACGATGCTACCCGTGCCCTCATGGGTACCAACATGCAACGTCAGGCTGTTCCCCTATTAAAGACGGATTCCCCAATCATCGGAACCGGTATCGAGTACAAGGCAGCTCTGGATTCAGGTGTTGTCGTTCGCTCAGAAGTTGACGGCACCGTGGTAAAAGTGGATTCCAATAATATCTCCGTCCGCGATGATGCGACCGGCAGTATTGTCCACCACCGCGTGCTAAAATTCGCACGCGCTAACCAAGGCACCTGCTTCAACCAGAGACCAATCGTCAATGAGGGCGAGCACGTGACTGCTGGACAAATCTTGGCTGATGGCCCATCAACCGATGAGGGTGAGATCGCATTAGGTAAGAACGTCCTGATTGCCTTCATGACTTGGGAAGGTTACAACTACGAGGATGCGATGCTCATCAATGAGAGCTTGGTTGTCGATGACGTCCTCACTTCAATTCACAACGAAGAACACAACTGTGAAGCGAGAGAGACTAAACTCGGACCTGAAGATATCACCAGAGACATCCCTAACGTCGGCGAAGACATGCGCAAGAACTTGGACGAAGACGGCGTCATCCGCATCGGTGCAGAAGTTACCGCGGGAGACATCCTGGTCGGTAAAGTCACACCAAAGGGTGAGACGGAATTGTCCCCAGAAGAAAGGCTACTGAGGGCCATCTTCGGAGAAAAAGCCAGAGAAGTTCGCGATACATCCTTAAAGGTTCCCCACGGCGAGTCTGGTATCGTAGTCGATGTTAAAAAGTATTCGAGAGACAAGGGTGACGAGTTGGCTCCAGGCCTAAACGAAGTTATCCGCGTATATGTTGCTGCGAAGAGAAAGATCATGGTCGGCGACAAGATGTGTGGTCGCCACGGTAACAAGGGTGTCGTATCCCGTATCCTCCCAGTCGAGGACATGCCTTTCCTTCCAGACGGTCAACCTGTTGAAATCTGTCTGAACCCCTTGGGCGTACCTTCCCGTATGAACTTGGGGCAGGTACTAGAAGTCCACCTTGGCCTAGCGGCAAAGAAGCTTGGCTGGAAGGTTGCTACACCAGCGTTCGATGGTGCTACCGATTATGATATCGAAGAGGCGCTGGAAAAGGCCGGCTATCCTAAGAGCGGAAAGATTCCACTACGTGACGGTCGTACGGGTGAGTACTTCGAGAATCCGGTTACTGTCGGTTACATGTATATCCTGAAGCTTCACCACATGGTCGACGAAAAGATCCACGCCCGTGCTACCGGTCCTTACTCATTAGTAACCCAACAACCTCTGGGCGGTAAGGCACAGTTTGGTGGTCAACGTTTTGGTGAGATGGAAGTTTGGGCACTGGAAGCATATGGTGCTTCTCATACGCTCCAAGAGATGTTAACCGTGAAGTCTGACGACGTTACCGGCCGTGTGAAAACCTACGAAGCCATCGTAAAGGGTGAGAACATTCCTGAGCCTGGCATTCCAGAGAGTTTCAAAGTCCTTATCAAAGAACTTCAATCCCTATCCCTCGACGTCAACCTCTTAGATGAATACGGCGAAGAAGTGGAATTGAAAGATGACCTTGATGACATGACCCGCTTCTCCCAAATCGAAGATATCGATGAGAATCAAAACGAGCCACCACGTCGCTTTATCCGTGATGCTTCAGACGGTGACGATGATGATGACGAGGATGATATTGAGATGGATGGAGAGAGTGTCGAGGATGATGAGGAAGATTTCGAGGCGCTCGGTTACTCTATTGATGTCATGGATGAAGATGAATAAGACAGCTGTGTTGACGAAAGGAGTCACTTCTTGAAAAAAACGAATTCTTTTGATGCGATTAAGATCAAGATAGCATCACCAGAGAAGATACGATCATGGTCCCACGGCGAAGTTAAGAAACCTGAGACAATCAACTACCGTACCCTCAAGCCAGAGAAGGATGGTCTCTTCTGCGAGAAGATATTTGGACCTACCAAGGACTGGGAGTGTAACTGCGGTAAATATAAAAGAGTAAGATACAAAGGCGTCGTCTGTGAGAAGTGCGGCGTTGAAGTTACAAAATCCAAAGTACGTCGGGAGCGCATGGGTCACATCGAGTTGGCCTCTCCCGTGTCCCACATTTGGTACTTTAAGGGAATCCCATCCCGTATGGGCCTCCTCTTGGATATCAGCCCCAAAGCGCTAGAGCTTGTCATCTACTTTGCCAACTATATTGTCATCGATCCAGGCGAAGCAGCAGGCGACCTCTACGAGAAGCAGCTGTTAACCGAGACAGAATTTAATGAATATTACGACAAGTACGAAGAAGGCTTCGTGGCTGAGATGGGTGCAGAAGCTATCCAAGAGCTCCTTCGCCGCGTAGACCTTCACAAGGAAGAGGAACTCCTCAACGAGGAATTGGAAACAGCTACCGGGCAAAAGAGAACCAGAATTCTCCGCCGTTTGGAAGTTGTTGAGGCGTTCATTCGTTCAGGCAACAAGCCAGAGTGGATGTGCATGGAAGTTCTTCCTGTCATGCCACCGGACATCCGTCCTATGGTTCAATTGGAGGGTGGACGTTTTGCTACCTCCGACCTTAACGACCTCTATCGACGTGTCATCAACCGTAACAACCGTCTGAAGAGACTATTAGACATCGGTGCTCCGGACATCATTGTCCGCAACGAGAAGCGGATGCTTCAAGAGGCTGTTGACGCCCTTGTCGACAACGGCCGCCGCGGTAAGGCAGTTACCGGCGCATCCAACAGAAATCTGAAGAGTCTGTCTGATTTACTAAAGGGTAAGTCAGGCCGTTTCCGTCAGAACTTGCTTGGTAAGCGTGTTGACTACTCTGGACGTTCGGTTATCGTAGTCGGACCGGAACTGAAATTCTATCAGTGTGGTTTGCCTAAGGATATGGCCCTCGAATTATTCAAGCCTTTCGTCATGAGAGACTTGGTGGCGACAGGTATTGCCCACAATATTAAGAATGCGAAGAAGCTGGTCGAGAGAAAAGACAATCAAGTATGGGGATCTTTGGAAACGGTCATTCAAGACCATCCCGTCTTGCTGAACCGTGCGCCAACCCTTCACCGTCTTGGTATTCAAGCCTTTGAACCCGTCCTTGTTGAAGGTAAGGCAATCAAGCTTCACCCCTTGGCATGTACTGCTTACAACGCGGACTTCGACGGTGACCAGATGGCTGTTCACGTACCGCTAAGTTCGGAAGCACAAACGGAAGCCCGTTTGCTCATGCTTTCAACCAACAATATCTTGGCACCAAAAGATGGGAAGCCAATTACTACACCAACTCAGGATATGGTCCTCGGTACTTACTACCTGACCGCAGATCCTGAGCAAGAAGAGCCCGCTCTTTACTTCAATGATTACGAAGAGATGATTAAGGCTCTTGCCAATAACTATATCGACCTCCATTCTACGGTTTCCGTCCGGATTCA
The DNA here is from genome assembly GCA_964394795.1 of uncultured Peptoniphilaceae bacterium. GTDB lineage: Bacteria > Bacillota > Clostridia > Tissierellales > Peptoniphilaceae > CAYFUF01. The sequence goes on along the minus strand of CAYMYX010000001.1, from coordinate 5,973 downwards.
CACTAAGGATGATAAGCAAGGAAAGAATGTGGTATCCACGGTTGGACGATTCATCTTCAACGAGGACATTCCGCAAGATTTAGGTTTTGTGGATCGTTCAGAGGATCCTTATTCACTGGAAGTGGATATGTTGGTCGACAAAAAGAGCCTATCCGACATCATCGATCGTTGCTACCGTAAGTATGGGAACATCCGTACCGCGAAGCTATTGGATGATATCAAGTCCTTAGGTTACCGTTACTCTACAGTAGCCGCCTTGACCGTATCAATGAACGACGTTCAGGTGCCTGAAGAGAAGGGCCGCATCCTAGAGGAAGCAGATAAGGAAGTAGATAACTACGAGCGGATGGCCCGCCGTGGTCTTATCTCGGAGAAAGAGCGCTACCAATTTGTTATCGACACTTGGGCTAAAGCTACAGATGACGTTGAAGAAGCTTTATTAGATGTCCTTGATCCGAAGAACTCCATCGCGATTATGGCTAATTCCGGTGCTCGTGGTTCGACAAAGCAGATTCGTCAGCTAGCAGGTATGCGTGGTCTGATGGCCTCCGCGACCGGAGAAACCATCGAGATTCCTATCCGTGCTAACTTCCGTGAAGGTCTGTCGGTACAAGAGTTCTTTATCTCTACTCACGGTTCCCGTAAAGGTCTGTCCGATACGGCGTTGCGTACAGCGGACTCCGGTTATCTGACCAGACGACTTGTTGACGTTTCTCAGGATGTTATCGTCACTGAGGACAATTGCCATACCGATAAGTACATCGTCGCTAGTCACATCAAGGAAGGCTCCGAGTTAATCGAAGAACTGAAGACGCGAATTACCGGTCGTACCAGCTTTGAAGACATCCTTCATCCAAGCACGGGTGAACTGATTGCCCGTAAGGACGATACCATCACGGAGAACATGGCAGAGACAATCCAACGGTCCGGCATCGAGCAAGTGAAGATCCGTTCGGTTCTTCAATGTAATACCGAGCACGGGGTCTGTGCGAAGTGCTACGGCCGTAACCTAGCAACAGGTAAGGACGTCAATATCGGTGAAGCAGTCGGTATCATTGCTGCTCAATCCATTGGTGAGCCTGGTACTCAGTTGACCATGCGTACCTTCCACGCCGGCGGTGTCGCTGGAGCAGGAATTACTCAAGGTCTTCCTCGTGTCGAGGAGCTTTTCGAGGCAAGAAAGCCTAAGGGTCTCGCTACGATTTCCAAGAACGCAGGTAGCGTAGCTATCCGCGATAATAAGAAGCGTAAGGATGTTATCGTAACCTCTGATGATGGCCACCAAGAAACTTATGCGATTCCATTCGGTTCTCGTATCCGCGTATCGGAAGGCGAAGAGATTGAAAAGGGCGCTAGATTGACGGAAGGTTCCATCAATCCTCACGATATTCTAGAGGTTCTTGGGCCTGATGCTGTACAGGACTACATCACTCGAGAAGTTCAGAAAGTATACCGTCTCCAGGGTGTAGATATCGATGACCGTCACATTGAAATCATCATTAAGCAAATGCTAGGTCGCGTCCGCATCACCGATGCTGGCGACTCAAAATTGCTTCCTGGTCAAATGGTCAACCGCCGCAAGGTGGAGATCGTCAATGCGGAGTTGGAGATTGAGGGTAAGCGCTTAGCGCAAGCTGAGTATGTCCTCCTTGGTATTACCAAGGCGTCTATCGCTTCCGAATCCTTCCTATCTGCTGCTTCCTTCCAGGAAACAACCAGAGTATTGACCGACGCATCCCTTAAGGGTAAGGTCGATCACCTGAGAGGTCTAAAGGAAAATATCATTATCGGTAAGCTGATTCCTGCCGGTACAGGCATGAAGGTTTATAACGAAACCGACATTGACTATGAAGGTATGGAAGAAGATCTTGACCGCATCGAAGGCTTAAATGCTGCAGAAGATAGCGGGGAAGAGCTAATCGAGGAAATGACCGAATCTCTGGAAAGAGAAAAGAGCAATGTCTAATTGTGCTTAACTGACTAGAAAATGTAAATCCGAGGGAGCTACAGTTTCCTTGGATTTACATTTTTATTTAGAGGGTCCAAAAATCGTAAGCAATTCAGCTTCTGGACTTGACGAAAGATTAAAAAATTGATAGTATAGATAAGGTTATGATTGGGGAGATATGCTTCAATATCTCCTCTCTTTTAATCGAGAATGAATCATTCAGTTGATAAAAAACTATTTAAGCAAGGAGGTGTAATATGCCAACAATTAACCAACTGATCCGTAAGGGAAGACACACAGAAAAGAAGAAATCAGGTACCCCAGCTTTAGGTTACAACTTCAACACATTGAAGAACCAAGCGACTCCAGTTAAGAGTCCTCAAAAGCGTGGTGTCTGTACATCTGTTCGTACGGTAACTCCTAAGAAGCCTAACTCAGCGCTTCGTAAAGTTGCTCGTGTTCGCTTGACGAACGGTGCGGAAGTACTTTCTTATATTCCTGGAATCGGCCACAACCTACAAGAGCACAGTGTTGTTCTTATCCGTGGTGGACGTGTAAAGGACCTTCCTGGTGTACGTTACCACATTATCAGAGGTGCTTTAGATACGGCTGGCGTTTCTAACAGACAACAAGGTCGTTCAAAGTACGGCGCTAAGAAGTCAGGAAACTAATTTCCGAAGCATGCCGCTAATTAAGTGCATATGTTAAGTAGTTTTTTATCAACTATCGTCATAGCACAGCAGCCTTTGAGTTTCATCAAAGAGGGTTGAGTACCCATAATCTACTTTATATGAGTAAGGAGGGAAGAAAGTGCCTAGAAAAGGTCATATTCCAAAAAGAGAGGTTATGCCGGACCCAAAGTATAACGACATTATAGTTGCAAAACTAATCAATTCGATTATGCTAGACGGCAAGAAAGGTATCGCACAAAAGATTGTTTACGGTGCCTTAGAATTAGCAGAAGAAAAAGTAGGACAAGACGGCTTGGATATCTTCCAAAAAGCAGTGGCAAACATCATGCCAGTCCTAGAAGTAAAAGCGAGACGTGTCGGTGGTGCGACTTACCAAGTCCCCATGGAAGTACGTCCCGAGAGACGCCAAACACTTGCCTTACGTTGGATGACTATCTTTGCAAGACAACGTAGCGAAAAGACAATGATTGAGCGTTTAGGTAACGAGATTGTTGATGCCTTCAACAATACAGGAGCAAGTGTACGTCGTAAAGAAGAAATGCACCGCATGGCAGAGGCAAATAAGGCGTTTGCTCATTATCGTTATTAACCTACAATGGAGGTTTTAAGTGGCTCAAGAAGCTTTAAAAGATATACGTAATATTGGCATCATGGCCCATATTGACGCTGGAAAGACAACCGTAACTGAGCGTATCTTATTCTATACCGGAAAGATCCATAAAATGGGAGACACTCATGATGGTGCAGCTCAGATGGACTGGATGGAACAAGAGCAAGAGCGTGGTATTACGATTGCATCAGCGGCAACGACTTGTTTTTGGACAAAGGATGACCACACGACTCGAATCAATATCATCGACACACCAGGTCACGTTGACTTCACCGTAGAAGTTGAGCGTTCACTCCGTGTTCTTGATGGTGCCGTTGCACTATTCGATGCAAAGAGTGGTGTAGAGCCTCAATCAGAAACCGTATGGCGTCAAGCTGACAAGTATAAAGTTCCTCGCCTTTGCTTCATCAACAAGATGGATGCAACCGGCGCTGACTTCTTCATGTCAGTGGAAACAATCAGAGACAAGCTAAAAGCTAATGCGATAGCTATCCAATGCCCAATCGGTTCTGAAGACAAGTTCGTTGGTATTATCGACTTGACGACAATGAGAGCGGAAATTTACCACGACGATCTTGGTCAAGAGATCACCGATGAAGATATTCCGGCAGAATTAGTAGACAGAGCAGAAGAAATGCGCAATGCCCTTCTCGAAGAGTTATCTGAAATCGACGAAGACATCATGATGGCTTACCTTGAGGGCGAAGAGGTTACTACTGAGCAAATGAGAGCAGCAATCCGTAAGGGTGCTGTCGAAAGAAAATTCTTCCCTGTTCTTTGTGGATCCGCTTACAAAAACCGCGGTGTTCAATTCCTAATTGACGCAGTTGTAGACTATCTACCAAGTCCTTTGGATGTTCCTGCTATCGCCGGTATCAGCACTCAAGATGCTGAAGTTGAAATTTATAGAAACGCTGATACAGAAGAACCTTTTGCTGCATTAGCATTTAAGATTGTTACAGATCCTTACGTTGGTAAGCTTTGTTACTTCCGCGTCTACTCAGGTAGATTGGAAACCGGTAACTACGTTTACAACTCAACGAAGGGCAAGCGTGAGCGAATAAGTCGTATCGTAGAAATGCACGCTAACAAGCGTAACGAGATCGATGAAGTCTCAGCAGGAGACATCGCTGCAGCAGTCGGTCTTAAGGATACGACTACAGGTGACACCCTATGTGATCAAAACAATCCTATTATCCTTGAAAACATGGAATTCCCTGAGCCAGTTATCTCGGTTGCTATCGAACCAAAAACGAAAGCTTCCCAAGATAAGATGGGCATTGCCCTAGCTAAGTTGGCTGAAGAGGATCCAACATTCAAGACTTATACAAACGAAGAAACCGGTCAAACCATTATTGCCGGTATGGGTGAACTTCACCTTGAGATTATCGTTGATCGTCTCCTTCGTGAGTTCAAAGTAGAAGCTAACGTTGGTAACCCACAAGTTTCTTATCGTGAGTCAATCACTACAGACAGTGAAGCCCAAGGTAAGTTTGTTCGCCAATCAGGTGGTTCCGGTCAATACGGTGACGTCCGTATCCGCGTCCGCCCAGGTGAAGCAGGAACGGGTATTATCGTCAATAACAAGGTTGTTGGTGGTGCTATTCCTAAGGAATACATCGGACCAGCTACCCAAGGTATTGAAGAGGCTTGTTCTACAGGTCCTATCGCCGGTTATCCAGTGCTTGACGTTGAAGTAGACATCTACGATGGTTCTTACCACGATGTCGACTCTTCAGAAGTTGCCTTCAAGATTGCTGGCTCCATGGCAATGAAAGAGGCTCTTACAAGAGCTAACCCTTCACTGCTTGAACCAATGCAAAAAGTCGAGATTGTTACTCCAGAAGAATACCTCGGCGATGTTATGGGTGACGTTAGTTCCAGACGTGGTCGCATTGATCAAATGAGTACTCGCGAGGGTGTTCAAATTGTTAATGCATTTATCCCACTATCTGAAATGTTTGGTTATGCAACTGACCTTCGTTCTAAGACTCAAGGTCGTGCAACATATTCAATGCAATTCGATCACTATGAGCAAGTTCCTGCAAGCATCAGTGAAGAAGTTGCAGCAAAAAAACAAAAATAATCGGTTAATTTCGAAGATTAAAAGTAAAATTCTAGGAGGCTAATGAAATGGCAAAAGGTAAATTTGAACGTAATAAGCCACACGTTAACATTGGTACATTAGGTCACGTTGACCACGGCAAGACCACGTTAACAGCAGCTATTACAAAGACAATGAACGACAGATACGGTACTGGTGAAGCAGTTTCTTACGAGAACATCGACAAGGCACCAGAAGAGAGAGAACGTGGCATTACAATCAACACTTCTGTAGTTGAGTATGAGACACCAAATCGTCACTACGCTCACGTGGACTGCCCAGGACACGCCGACTACGTTAAGAACATGATTACAGGCGCTGCTCAAATGGACGGTGCTATTCTAGTCGTATCCGCAGCAGACGGTCCAATGCCACAAACTCGTGAGCACATCCTACTTGCTCGCCAAGTTGGTGTACCAAAGATTGCTGTATTCTTAAACAAGAAAGACCAAGTTGATGATGACGAGCTTATCGAGCTTGTTGAAATGGAAGTTCGTGACCTTCTAAACGAGTACGACTATGATGGTGACGAGGCTCCTGTAGTAGTTGGTTCTGCCCTTAAAGCCCTTGAAGAGGGTGGCGAATGGGAAGAAATCATTGTTGACTTAATGCAACAAGT